>VAZL01000601.1:3486-6322 GCA_005883445.1 Alphaproteobacteria bacterium
CGATGCGCGCCAGCGCGTCCGATTGGTCGCCCCAACGCTGGAAATAGCGCGCGGCGATCTGGCCGAAAATACCGGCGAAACCGCCGTCGATATCGGCTTCTTCGCGCACGTAGGATGCCTTGAGCAGATTGCGTCCGATCTCGGCGGCGGGCGTCGTCGTCATCTGCTCGGCGCCGACCACGAGCACGATGCGGGCAGCCTTGGCGGCGATCGCCTTGAGGCCCTGATGGACAGCGGCCGAACCGGTGGCGCAGGCGTTCTCGACCCGGCTGGCGCGCTTGAAGCGCAGCTCCGGCGAGGCCTGAAGCACCAGCGCAGCGGTAAAATCCTGGGCCGAGAAGCCGGCGTTGAAATGGCCCAGCACGATTTCGTCGACGTCGGCGGCGGCGATCCCGGCATCGGCGAGCGCCTGCGTCGCAACCCGCACGATCAGACCCTCGAGCGTCTCGCCCTCGAGCCGGCCAAAGGGGGTGTGGGCCCAGCCAACGATGCAAGCAGTCACGGCGGCCTCCTGTTATTCCGAGTCGATAGGTGATTTGCGGTCATTGTGTTGGAAACGCAACAGTTGCGCAGCCCCGTCCTAACCTGCCGAATTTTGGACGCTTTCTCTTACCATGAACGGTCGCCGCGGGCATGAGCGCGTCACGCTTTGGCTTTTCGCTTTTGCCTTTCATAGGCTGTCGGCTTAGACAGAGCCTTTCCCCCTGTGGAGCCTTCCCGAGGGCCACCCAAGGATTCGGACCCCAAGCCGTGAAGTCTTCGACGCGATCCTCAGTTGCGCGCACGCTGATGTGGGTGGGCATCGCCTGCGCCGCAACCGCACTCACGGTGACCCGCACGTGGGCGGAAGCGCTGCTCGTGATCGACGCCGAGAGCGGCAGGGTTCTTTATTCCCAGAACGCCGGCCAGCCATGGTATCCCGCCTCCGTCACCAAGCTCATGACCGCCTATGTGACGCTGCGCGCAGTCAAGGAGGGCCGGCTTGCCCTCGACACGCCGCTTACGGTTTCACCGAACGCGGTGGCGCAGTCGCCCGTGAAGATGGGATTCGGGGTCGGCACCGTGGTCACCGTCGACAACGCGCTCAAGATGCTGATGGTGAAATCGGCGAACGACATGGCGGTCGTGCTGGCGGAAGGCGTCGCCGGCTCGATCGAGAACTTCGCCGGCGAGATGAACGCCAACGCGCGCCATCTCGGCATGATCCAATCGAGCTTCGTCAATCCGAACGGCCTGCCTGCCGACGACCAAGTTTCCTCCGCGCGCGACCTCGCCATCCTGGCGCGCGCCCTCATTCGCGAACTGCCGGAATACGATTACTACTGGCACCTTCCCGGCATCCGTATGGGGAAGATGGTGCGGTGGAACTACAATACCCTGATCGGCCGCTATCCCGGCGCCGACGGCATGAAGACCGGCTTCATCTGCGCCTCCGGCTTCAATCTCGTCGCCTCCGCGACGCGTAACGGCAGGCGGCTGATCGCCGTGGTGCTGGGCGCTCCATCCTCCGCCGCCCGCGCGTTGAAGGCGGCGCAACTGCTCGAGCGCGGATTCAACACCAACAGCGGGCCCTCCTGGCTCATGCCGCCCTTCGGCACGGTGGAATCGGTGCAACCCATCGCCGCCGCACCGCCCAACCTGCGCGACGAAATGTGCGGGGGCCACCGCAAGCGACCGGCCTCCGAGGATGAGGACGATCTTGCCGTCGCTGGTAACAATCCGGAGACGCCCTACGCGGTCTTCCTCGCCAGCCTGCGCCCAGGGAAAGCCAAGGGCGCTGCGCCGCAAGAGGTCAAGATGGGCGAGCCGGTCCTCGTCTATACCGGCACCAAGCCGCCGGCGCCCGGTGCGCAGGCGGCGACCGAATCGAAGCCGGAGAAGAAGAAGGTCGCCGCCAAGCCCAAGTCGCCGGCGGCAAAGGATGCCGCCAAAGATGACGGCAAGGACGGCGTATCGTCGACGGCGGCCGCATCGTCCGCCGATGATGCCGCGCCAAAAGCAAAGCCTAAAGCACGCAAGGACGCCGCCAAGGACGGCGGGTCCGCGGCCACGGCCGCATCCGGCGATGGCACCGCGCCGAAGCCAAAGCCCAAGAAGCCGGCGCCGAAGCCTCCGCCCATGGTCGTCACGCCGGCCGACCAGAGCTCGCAAGCGAAATGACCGACGCGCCGCGCTCGCTGGGCCCGGCGGACCCCATTCCCCTGACGGTGCTCACCGGTTTCCTCGGCGCCGGCAAGACCTCCCTACTCAACCGCCTGCTGAGCGACCCCGCGCTCACCGAAACCGCGGTGATCATCAACGAATTCGGCGAAATCGGCCTCGACCATCTGCTGGTCAAGCCGATCCGCGACGGCGTCGTACTGCTGCAGAGCGGTTGCCTGTGCTGCACCTTGCGCGGCGACCTCGTCGACGCGCTCGAAGAGCTGCTGCGCGACCTCGACAACGGCCGCGCGGTCTTTCGCCGCGTCGTTCTGGAGACGACGGGGCTCGCCGATCCCGCACCCGTGCTGCAGACCGCGATGGCGCATCCCTATCTCGTCATGCGCTACCGGCTCGACGGAGTGATCGCCGTGGTCGACGCCGTGAACGCTGCGGCAACCCTCGATGCGCACATGGAATCAGTCAAGCAGGTCGCGGTCGCCGATCGCATCGTGCTCACCAAGACCGATCTCCTCACCACGGCGGAAGGTCGAGACGACCGCGAGGCCCTCACCGCGCGCCTGCACCTGCTCAATCCCGCCGCCCCCATCCTCGATGCCGCGGCGAACGAGGCAACGCCCGAGCGCCTGCTCGCCTGCGGCTTGTTCGATCCCGCGCGTAAGCATCCCGACGTCAA
>VAZL01000602.1 GCA_005883445.1 Alphaproteobacteria bacterium
GGAGTCCGAGGCGATGACGCCGCCGAAGCGCTTGGTCAGTTCCTCGATCTCGAGCAGTGCATCAGCCACGGCGCGCTCCCGCCAGCAGGCCGTCGATGCCGCCGCGTGCAAACAGCACGACCAGCAGGAACAGGGGTCCGAGCACGATCTGCCAATATTCGGCCATGCGAACCGCCGCATCCCCGAACACGGGAAACGCCATGGCCCGGATCAAGATCGGAAGCGCCTCCTCCAGCGATAGCAACGCGACTGCGCCGATGAGCGGGCCGAACGACGATGCCATGCCGCCGAGCACGACCATGACGATGAGATCGCCCGAGCGCGTCCAGTGCATCGTGGCCGGACTGATGAATCCGGTGTGATTGGCGAGCAGCGCGCCGGCAACGCCGCAGATCGCGCCGGCGATGACGCCGCCGAAGCGCTTGGTCAGTTCCTCGATCTCGAGCAGTGCATCAGCCACGGCGCGCTCCCGCCAGCAGGCCGTCGATGCCGCCGCGTGCAAACAGCACGACCAGCAGGAACAGGGGTCCGAGCACGATCTGCCAATATTTGGCTGCGGCGGCGGATGGTCAATCCGTCGTCGGCGCCGTAGCGGTCAAGGCCGACGCCGAAATAATAGACGAGTTGCGCGAAGGCGAGCGTGATCATTATGAAATAGACCCCGCGCGTACGCAGCGAGAGCGCGCCCACGAGCAGCGCGAACAGCGCGCTGACGACGAGTGCGAGCGGCCATTGCACGAAGCCCGACGTCACGCCTTCCTGCGCCAGGATCCCGACCGCATAGCCGCCAATGCCGAGATAGACGGCATGTCCGAAACTCACCATTCCGCCGTAGCCGAGTATCAAGTTGAGGCTGCTCGCCGCGATCCCAAGGATGATGACGCGCGTGAACAGGGTGACCAGGAACGCGTTTGCGGTCACCGCGGCATAAACCGGCACGGCGGCGAGGAGGAGCAAGAGGACGGCCACCACCACGTTGCGTGGCGTGAGCGACGCGATCATTTGCTCGACACCGGAAACAGACCCTCCGGCCGCAACACCAGCACGATCGCCATCAGCAGGTAGATCATCATCGACGACATCGCAGGGGCGACCGTGGACGCCCCGCGCGAACTCAGCACCAGCCGAAGGATGTCGGGCAGGAACGCCCGCCCGATGGTGTCGATGAGCCCCACGAGAACGGCGGCGATAAATGCGCCGCGGATCGAGCCGATGCCGCCGATGATGATCACCACGAAGGCCAGGATCAATATGTTCTCGCCCATGCCGATCTGCACGGTCAGGATCGGCGCCTGCATCAATCCGGCGAGCCCCGCGAGCGCCGCGCCGAGACCGAAGACGAGGGTGTAAAGCAGGTTGATGTTGACGCCGAGCGCGCCGGTCATCTCCCGGTTGGAAGCGCCCGCGCGGATCAGCATGCCGAGCCGGGTGCGCATCACCAAGACGTAGAGAAACAGCGCGACCAGGAGCGCGGTCAGGATGATGGCGATGCGATAGGTCGGGTAAAAAAGGCCGGGCAGAATTTCAATGGGATAAATAAGCCACATCGGCAGCGGCAGACTCATCCCCGCCGGCCCCCAAATGATGCGCACCAGTTCGTTGAAGAAGAGAATCAAGCCGAACGTGCCGAGCACATGGTCGAGATGATCGCGGCCGTAGAGCCGGCGCAGCGCCACGACTTCGAGCGCCATCCCGACCACGAGGGTGGCGGCGAGCGCCAGCAGCGCCGCGATGACGAAACTGTCCGTCCAGGCGGCAAACGTCGCGGCGAAATATGCCCCCAACATGTAGAGCGAGCCGTGGGCGAGGTTCACCAAATCCATAATGCCGAAGACGAGCGTGAGCCCAGCCGCGAGCAAAAACAACAGCAGCCCGAACTGCAGACCGTTCAGGCACTGTTCGATAAACAGCAGCATCGGATTTGGGCGATGGACGACGAACGGACAGTTTCAGCCGTTATTCTTTTGTCTTTTGATTCTTTTGTCTTTTGCCCCTCTGCCGTCCGCCTTCGCTCGCGCGCCTTCACCACTTCATCGCGCACTTGTCGTGGAACTGATCCTGGCTGTCCTTGACGATCGTGGCAACGGTCTTGAGGGTGAGATTGCCTTCCGCGTCCTTCACCACGTCCTGCAGATAGAAATTCTGGATCGGGAAGTGGTTGTTGCCGTACTTGTAGGGACCGCGCACCGATGCGTAGTTGGCCTTGCGCATCTCGGCCCGCATGGCGTCCTTCTTGCTGAGATCGCCGTTAACCGCCACGACCGCGCTGTTGACGAAATTCGCCGCGTCATAGGACTGCGCGCCGTAGAATGACGGATAGTTCTTGTGCTTGGAGCGGAAGTCGGCGACGAACTTCTTGTTGGCGTCGTTCGGCAGGTCATTGACCCATTCCTGAGCGCCCGGCACGCCGAGCGCGAGATCCTTCTGCAGCGGCAGCGTGATCGCGTCGACCGTGAACGCGGTATAGAGCGGGATCTGACCCTTGAGCCCGGATTGGGCATATTGGGTCAGGAACTGCACGCCGGCCGCTCCCGGATAGAACACGAATACGGCCTCCGGCTTGGCCGCGCGCACTTTCGACAGCTCGGTCGAGAAATCGAGCTGGTCGGGCCACTTGGTCAATTCCTCGCCGATGACTTGGCCCTTGAACGTCGTGCGCACGCCGGTGAGCATGTCCTTGCCGGCGGCATAGTTGGGACCGATCAGAAAGACGGTCTTCACGCCCTTCTGGGTCATGTAGGTGCCCATGGCCTGCGGCGTCTGGTCGTTCTGCCACGAGGTCGAGAAGAAATAGGGCGAGCACTGCTCGCCGGCGATCTGCGAGGGGCCGGCATTGGCGCTGATCAGAAACGTCTGCGAATCCACCACCGGCTTGAGCGAAGCAAGCAGCACGTTCGACCAGATATAGCCGATGACGAAATCGACCTTGTCGGACTCAACCAACTTCTGGGACTTCTGCACGCCGACTTCGGGCTTCTGCTGGTCGTCCTCGTAGATCACCTCGACCGGCTTGCCGCCCATCTTGCGGCCGAGATGGTCGAGCGCGAGCTCGAAGGAGTTGCGCATGTCGTTGCCGATCACCGCGGTCGGCCC
>VAZL01000578.1 GCA_005883445.1 Alphaproteobacteria bacterium
TAGAGCGCTGCCCTCCGAAGGCAGAGGTCGTGAGTTCGAATCTCGCCGGGCGCGCCAGTAGCATCAACTACTTAGCGCGGAAAAACGATCCAGCCCTGACATCTGCTGTCCGCCGAATGTCCGCGTAATACGTTCAGCGCACGTTCTCGCCGCCTTTGGCGGTGACCTAGGGAATGTGTTCTTCATCGCGCATGAGAGACGTAGTCTGACAGACAGCGTCTCGCGTTCTTTCGGGATCGCGGCGGGCAAATGTGATAAGGTGTTCGCGGATGACGAAGCTAGCATGGATGCCATGGGCAGCACCGTAATAGCTATTCTCAAGCGCCTAAAGTTTGTTGTCATCATTGTGGTTGTCCTGACACCAAGCATCGTTGGCTCCGGAGAAGATCGTATGGTTCTAGGACCACGTCAGTTTGAGTATGACAAAAGCGGTCAGGGAGCCGTACTGTGTGTCTGGACGATATACTTGTCTGTCAAGTCTCACACCGCGGCATGCGGGTTAGCCCGACGACCAGTTGACGACGCGATCGACAACGCGATTGCCAAAATTGATGAATTCATAATTACAAATTCATCACTCCGTCCATCGCGAGCGGCGCTGGAGGACTTCAAGCGGCGCGCGGCTGAACAAGAGCTCAAAGCGCTCGGCGGACAAAAAACATACTGCGAAGGCCCAGGCGCACGCGACATTGAGGGCTTCCGAAGCACCAGCGCGGACGAAGTTCAGAAATCCGTAACGGCTCTTCTGGCTGTTCCACGTGAACCGGTCATGAACCCGTGCCTCTGATGTACGTTTTCTTGTGCGGGCGATAGGCGAGGACGCACGCTACGAAACAACGTGGCCAATACATGTGCGATACGGGCGCACGCGTCGAGTCGTTTCGAGGGCCGTTAAGACCAACCGAGGGTTCTTTTGATCTGGGGATGGGCCGACATACGCTGACGATGGTTGTCTGTAGCTTGCCGCCATTAAATAGCTTCTCGATGTACTCTATCCACTGGCGTGCCTAGTGGCCGATTTCATCCCTCTATCGCCGCCCTCGCGGCCGTGCGCGCCTGCGGGCGCCGCTCGCCCCCGATGCTGATCATGCCGCGCCGAGGGTTGCTGGCCGCGGCGCTCAGCCTGTTCGCCTCGGGTAGAGTTGTGCGCTCGAGTCCTGCTGCCGCCGCCGACGGTGCGTTTCCCGCGGACTTTGTATGGGGCGCGTCGACCTCGAGCTATCAGATCGAAGGCGCGATCGACGAGGACGGGCGCGGCAAAAGCATCTGGGATGTCTTCTCCCATACGCCCGGGCGCGTGAAGAACGGCGATACCGGCGACATCGCCTGCGACCACTACCACCGCTGGCGCGACGATATCGATCTGCTCGCACGCGGCAATTTTTCCGCCTATCGGTTTTCGACCGCGTGGTCGCGCATTCTGCCGTCGGGCGGCGGCGCGGTGGAGCAGCGCGGGCTCGACTTTTACGAGCGTCTGGTGGATGGGCTCATCGCGAACGGCATCGCGCCGTGGCTCTGCCTCTACCATTGGGACCTGCCGCAGGCGCTGCAGGAGAAGGGCGGCTGGCTCAATCGCGATACCTCCGCCACGTTCGCAGATTACGCGCGCGTCGTGGCTCGGCGGCTCGGCGACCGCGTCAAGCATTGGGCGATCTTCAACGAGCCCAATGTCCACGCGTTGTTCGGACACGGGCTCGGCGAGCATGCGCCGGGCCTGAAAGGTTTGCCCAACATGCTGGCCGCCATCCATCACCTCAACCTGGCGCAAGGCCGCGCCGTTCAAGCGCTGCGTGCGGAGCGCGCGGACCTGCGCCTCGGCACGGTGATCTCGTTGCAGCCGGCGCGGCCGTCCTCGGACAACGTCGGCGATCGCCGCGCGGCCGAACGCTTCGACGCCATGTGGAACGGCGCCTGCCTCGATCCGCTGATGACCGGCGCCTATCCCGCCCCGGTCGCGGCCGATTTTGCTGCGCTCGCCGCCGACGGCGATCTCGCCGCGATGCGGCAGCCGATCGACTATCTCGGCGTCAATTACTACGCGCCGATGTACGTCATGCACGCCCCGCAAAGCCTCTTCGGCGCATGGTTCGGCGCGGCGCCGGCCGGCACGCGCTTCACGGCGATGGGCTGGCCGATCGATGCGGGCGGGCTCACCGAAGAGCTGATCCGCTTGCGCGACCGCTACGGCAACCCGGACCTCTACGTGACCGAGAACGGCGCTTGCTACGACGATCCGCTGGCGGCGGACGGCACCGTCCACGACGACGATCGCATCGCCTATCTGCGCGAGCACCTCGCCGCCGCCCGCCGCGCGCTCGCCGCCGGTGCAAAACTGCGCGGCTATTTCGTC
>VAZL01000579.1 GCA_005883445.1 Alphaproteobacteria bacterium
GAATCGACCCGACACGGGCGACCTTTTTGCTTGAGCGCAGCAACAACCTGCTCACTTGCGAGATCGGCCGCACGGATCTGATGTGGTGCGTCCGGCATAATCTGCTCGCTGTTGAGGATGCCAGCCTTGATGAGCTTGCGAATTTGATGATGGCTGACACCGAGCTTTGCGGCGGCATCACGCAGTGTCAGCCACTCGCCGTTCTTCTCGGCGGAGCGGTAGCCGTGGATGCCGCGTACACGGCGAAGCGAGCTGACGCGGTGCGCTGTCCAGGTCTTGCCTTGGCCGGTCGGCATTCCCATTCGGTTCAGAGACGCGGCGATGTCCTGATCGGACCATCGCCCTGCCATGCTGCGAATGACGGCGAGCGCTTGCTCGGGTGTGCTACACCCGTGTTCCCCGGTTCGCGGCTTGCGGACGCGCAGCTCGGAATGCTGGCCGCCCTTCCAGTGGATGACGAGCACGATCTCCCCGGCCGCATCGTCGATATCGACGATGATCTCGGTGATCAGTGCCCGCACCAGTCGCTGGCGCGTCCTCATCGTGGTTCGCGGCGCCTTCCATGCCGCCGAGAGATCATCGGCCAATCCGGTGAAGTCAGGACGCACATCGTCGGCATCGGATATCTGCATTCGATCGAGCCGGTCCCGGCAAAGCTCGACACGCTGCAGCGCGGTCTCCCACGCCTTCTCCAGCTGCGCCGCGATCAGGCGATTGTCGGGGTCGCAAGCAGCATAGCGGCGTTCAGCGAGCGATGCATCGTATTGGGCTTGCTGCAGCTCTAGCTCGGCGATGCGCCGCCTGTCCTGATCCTCGTCTCTGAGCATCCGGTCGGCCTCCTCAGCCGCCTCGATCGCCATGGGCGCCACGGCGCGCAGCATCTCGGCGGCGATGGTCTCGTCGACGCGCTTGCCGGCGACGCTCAGGCATCGCCGCTGCCCTAACTGTACGTTCGGTTGTTCGCACCTGTAGATCGGCCGTGGATAGCGACCGGTGTATAGAACGCTGAGCCGACGACCGCAGCGCGCACAGCAGACGAGACCGGCCAGCAGGGCGCGCCCGCCGCGCCCGGACTTCGTGTCCCCAACCCTGCCGTAGGCGTTGCCCGCGAGCAGCGCCTGATTGCGCTCGAACTCCGCCCAGCTGATGTAGCCCTCGTGATGATCCTTGATGAACACCTCCCACGTGCCCATCGGCTTGTGGTGGCCATAGCTCTTACGCGCACGACCATCGACGATCGTGGTGCGCTTCTCGCTCTTCCCGTACGCGTAGACGCCGGCATAGAAGGGATTCTTCAGAATCGATATGACGTTACGATACCTGATTGGCCGCCATTCG
The DNA here is from genome assembly GCA_005883445.1 of Alphaproteobacteria bacterium. GTDB lineage: Bacteria > Pseudomonadota > Alphaproteobacteria > Rhizobiales > Xanthobacteraceae > VAZQ01. The sequence goes on from VAZL01000579.1 coordinate 1,339, forward strand.
AACGATGTCAACGTCCGGCCGTTCGACGGGTAGGGAAAGTGGACGTTCTGCGACGCCATCCACAACAGCACTTGGCGGGCGCTCCCGAGTTCACGGAACTTCTGAAAGACAAGCCTGATCACCTCCTGCAACCGCCGGTCCGGATCGAGGCCGAGGCCGACGTTCCGGTCCCAAGCGTAACCGATTGGACTCGAGATCCTCAGCTCGCCGCGCCTGGCCTTCGATCGTGCCGCCTCGTACATCCGCGATCGAATGATCCCCAGCTCGAACTCGCTGATGCTCCCCTTCATGCCGAGCAGTAGGCGGTCGTTCGGTCGGCACGGGTCGTAAACGCCATCGAGGTCGATGACGCGGGCTTCCACTAATCCGCACAACTCGAGCAGATGATGCCAATCACGTCCATTGCGCGCGAGTCGCGAGGCGTCGAGACAAAGCACCGCGCCAACCTGTCCGGCGCACAGGGCGGCAACCAGACGATCAAAGCCGGGTCGCTCGACGGCGCCACTTGCGGTGCGACCGAGATCGTCGTCGATCACTTCGATATCGGTGAAGCCGCGTCGACGTGCGACTTCAACCAGCTCGTATTGGCGCCTCTGGCTCTCCAAGTTCAATTGAACCTGCTGTGGCGTCGACTGGCGGACATAGACGACCGCCTTGCGCTGGAGAACCACTGCCGGAAGGAGAGCGTCATGCGTTGTCATCGCTGACCTCCCGCGTTGCTACGCCGCCCGCCTCGAGCAGGAGCCGCGCCATCGCTCTCAGCACGGCTCGGCGCTCCGCCAGTGTCATGGCCCGAAATCGTACGTCGTCGAGAACGAGATCGAGCTGGCGTGGTGCCGTCAGAGCTGTGTGCCGGCAAGCCAGCTCCGTCCTTCGTGCGAGCGGTAACCGCGCTTCCATCCTGAGCCTCCTGCGTGACGATGTTGCCGTCCGCGGAGACCAGCCGTGATTCGCAGGCAATGAGCAGCTCGCGCAGCGAGCAGAGCGCCGCCAGGGAGAC
>VAZL01000580.1 GCA_005883445.1 Alphaproteobacteria bacterium
GAGCGGCGCGCGCGGGAGGTGCCTGTTTGCCCACCTGGGCAACCCGGGGGATTGGGGTCCGGAGCGGGGGTGGCTAATCCCGGCCGAAACCCTTGGGCGGTTCGATCGCCTGGAGTTCGTCGAGGTCGAGGTCGACGATGATCTGCAACGCCTCGGCGGTGGCTCCTTCCTGAAGGCTGTCGGGCAAGGCCTGGAGCCACGCCCGATACTCGGCCTGGAGGGTGAGCAGGACGGCGACGGCATCGCGCCAGCGCCGGGCACGGCTTCGGTGGTCGGCCGCTCGCCGGTAGTGGATCACCGGCAGGGCCGCGGCGCGGACGGCGCGATGCCGGGCCTGTCGCTCGGCATTGCTCATCGGTCTGTCGCCGAGGGGCTTGCGGGGCATGGATCAAATCCGAAGCGTTACGTCACGGAACGGCGAACCGCCATCACGGGGGTTCCGGACAGGGTCGCGGCCCGCCAGGGTCAGGCGCGGTGTTTGAAGCGCCAGCTCTCGTTGCCGGTCTCGATGATTTCGCAGTGATGGGTTAGCCGGTCGAGCAGCGCGGTCGTCATCTTGGCGTCGCCGAACACGCTCGGCCATTCGCCGAAGGCCAGGTTGGTGGTGACGATGACGGAAGTGCGCTCGTAGAGCCGGCTGATCAGATGAAAGAGCAGCTGTCCGCCGGTCTGGGCGAAGGGGAGATAGCCGAGCTCATCGAGGACGACAAAGTCGAGGCGGGTCAGGTAATCGGCGAGCCGCCCCTGCCGGCCGGCGCGGGCTTCGCTCTCCAGTCGGTTGACGAGGTCGACGACGGTGTAAAAGCGGCCTCTGGCGCCGCCGCGGATGCAAGCCCGCGCGACGGCTATGGCCAGATGCGATTTGCCGGTGCCGGTGCCGCCGATCAGGACGGCATTGCGCTGCTCGGCGAGAAAGGCGCCCCTGGCCAGCTCGCGGACCAGCGCCTGGTTGATCGGTGTGCCGGTGAAGTCGAAGTCGTCAATGTCCTTGGCCAGCGGCAGCTTGGCAATGGTCAGTTGATATTTGATCGAGCGCGCCTGCTTCTCAGCGATCTCGGCGCTGAGTAAATCGCCGACGATGCGGGGCGGCTCGTGCCGGCGCTTGATGCCGGTGGTCATCACCTCGTCGTAGGCCGCCCGCATGCCATAGAGCTTGAGCGTCGACATCAGCTCGAGAACATCGGTGCGTTCCATCAGCAAGCTCTCCGCAGGCGGTCATAGCGGGCACAATCGGCGATCGGCGCGTGTCGCAGCCGCAGCGCGTCAGGGGTCAGGATGGTCGCCGTCGGCCCAGGATCGCGGTGCCGCGCCAGAATGTTGAGGACGACATCGGCGGAATGGACGCCGTCGGCGAGCGCTTCGGCGCAGGCCGCCTCCACCGCGGCAAGGCCGTCAGTCAGCACCGCAGACAGGATCTTGACCATCTGCCGATCGCCGTCGTCAGAGCCCTTCAGCTTGCGCCGAATACGCTCCAGGCTGGCTGGCAGCAGCCAGTCTTTGAACGGGGCACCGTTGCGCAGCGCGCCGGGCTTCTTGGCGAGCACTGGCACGTAATGCCAGGGATCGTAGGTCGTCTCGCCGCGGCCGAAGCGACGAGTATGTTCGCCGACAATCGCGCCGTCCTGGCGGATCACGATGCGATCGGCATAAGCCTGAATCTCGATCGGCCGGCCCACCGCGCGCGAGCTGACCGAGTACTTGTTGTTGTCAAACCGCACTAGGCAGGTCTTGGAAACCGAGGCTTGGGTCGCGTGGAACCCGTCGAACCGGCCGCTGGTCAGCACCAGCTGCGTGCGCTCCGCCTCGAATGCCTGCCAGATCGTGCGGTCGGTCAGCTCGGGGTGCTTGTGCACCTTGGCATAAGCGACGCACCGGTCGAGCAGCCAGGCATTCAGCTCCTCATAGCTGGCCACCCGCAGCCGCGGCGTGAAGAAACGCTCGCGCACCAGCCCGACCTGGTTCTCGACCTGCCCTTTCTCCCAGCCCGAAGCCGGCGTGCAGGCAACTGGCTCGACCAGGTAGTGGCCGCACATCCGCAGGAAGCGGCGGTTGTACTGGCGGTCTTTGCCGATGAACACCGCCTCGACCGCAGTCTTCATGTTGTCGTAGATGCCGCGCGTGCAGGTCCCCTTGAAGAAGGCGAAGGCGCGGTTGTGGGCGTCGAACACCATCTCCTGGGTCTCGCGCGGATAGGCGCGCACGAACAGCATCCGGCTATGACACAACCGGACGTGCGCCACCTTGACGGTGACCGTCGTGCCGTTGATCAGCACGACCTCGTGCGACCAGTCGAACTGGTAGGCCTCGCCCGGCGCAAAGCTCAGCGGTACGTAGGCTTCCGCCGTCGCCGCCCCGCGTGCGACACGCCATGCCTTGGCGTAGCGGCGAACCGCGTCGTAGCTGCCGCCATAACCGAGGGCGCGCAGCTCCTCGAATATCCGGATCAGCGTCAGCCGCTCGCGCGCAGGCTTGCCCTCGTTCGCCAGCAACAGCGCGTCGATCTCGGCACGCCAAGGACCGATCTTCGGCAGCGGCTGCCTGCCGCGCTCATAGCGAAACTCGGTCGCCTCTGACCGGATCACCTTGCGCACGACCTTCCGCGACACCCGAAACTCGCGGCAAATCGCCTTGATCGGCTTCTTTTGAGCGAAATAGGCGCGCCGGATCTTCGCGATCGTCTCCACTACCAGCATCCCCAACCTGGCCCCCATGTTCCCATGGAAGCCACTGTGGACCCGCCGTCCCGGGGGTCCCGATTGGATGCCGATCACCCCCTAAACGGGGTCCTTATTCCACGCCGATTCACAACCCTGAAGCCTGCCCGAGCGGCATCCGGCATGTAGGCGGCGCGAAGCTCAACCAGGCTCTTGTACGG
>VAZL01000581.1 GCA_005883445.1 Alphaproteobacteria bacterium
GTCGAAGAAATCCAAGCCGGCGGCTCGCTGCCGGTCTGGCGCCGCGACGACGCCCATGGACCGCTCGCGTTGCGTATCACCAAACCGGGCCTTGCGGCCATCGGGGTTGACGAGGGCAACACACTGCTGGACGCCGAGGGAGCCCGCAACACCAAGCAAGGGACCGATCTCGCACCTGACCAGTCTTCGTATCGGATCGCTGCTGCGCGTCGAAAGAAGACCAGGGACGAGGCTCCGCGTCAGTCGGCCAAGCCCGGCCGGAGGGATTCAAAGCAGGTCAGGGTTATCGAGATGCTCCAGCGCCCGCAGGGCGCAACCATCGCGACGATCATGAAGGCAACCGGCTGGCAGCCCCACTCGGTCCGCGGCTTCTTTGCCGGCGTGGTGCGCAACAAGCTCGGCCTGACACTAGTGTCCGAGAAGACCGGCGAGGAGCGGGTCTACCGCATCGTGGTGAGGGATGTCGCGCCGAAGCGAAAAGGAAAGTCGGGTCGCAAGGCGGCGTGACGGACATGGCTCGCCGATCATCCGATCGCGAGGCGATCGCGGCCGAGATTGACCGCGTGCGGTCACTCGGCCTCGACGAGCTTCGCTCCCTGTGGCGCACGACGTTCCGCTCGTCCCCACCGCAGGCTTTCGCCAAAGACCTCACGGCGCGGTTCATCTGCTGGCACATCCAGGAGCAGGCCATTGGTGGACTTAATGCAAAGACTGCAAAGCTCCTTGACGACCTCGCCCGAGGCGACCAGCCGGGAGTGGATCGCCCAAGGCGCCTCAAGCCCGGTACCGTGCTGGTGCGCGAGTATCAGGGCGAGCGGCATACCGTCACCGTCGTTCCGAGCGGCTACGTATGGCGCGAGACGACTTATGCAAGTCTCTCTACCATTGCGCGCGCCATCACCGGCACGACCTGGAACGGCCCGCGCTTCTTTGGGCTGCGCACCACCGTCAATTGTTCGGAGGACATCGAAGGTGAGAACCATGCTGGCATTGCCGATGCGAACCGATCGCGCCGGCATGGCGGTAAAGTCTCCCGACTCCCCAGAAAGGTACAACGATGAAGCCAACCGAACGCAAGGTCTTTCGCTGCGCGATCTACACCCGCAAGTCGACCGAACATAATCTCGACCTCGAATTCAACTCGCTCGATGCCCAACGCGAGGCCTGCGAGGCATATATAAAGAGTCAGGCTCATGAGGGCTGGCGGCTCATTCCCGATCGTTACGACGATGGCGCCTTCTCAGGCGCCTCGCTCGACCGTCCTGCCCTGCAGGTTCTCCTGACAGATGTCAGGGCCGGCAAGATCAACACCATCCTGGTCTACAAGGTTGACCGGCTCACCCGCTCGCTCGCCGATTTCGCCAAGCTGGTCGAGTTGTTCGATCAATATGGTGTGTCGTTCGTCTCGATCACCCAGTCTTTCAACACCACCTCCAGCATGGGCCGGCTGACCCTCAACGTGCTGCTCTCCTTCGCCCAGTTCGAGCGCGAGGTGATCGGGGAGCGGGTGCGCGACAAGATCGCGGCCTCAAAGCGCAAGGGCATCTGGATCGGCGGACCGGTCCCGCTCGGCTATCGGTGCATTGACAAGAAGCTCGTGGTTCTGCCGCAGGAAGCCGAGACGGTTCGCGCCATCTTCACACAGTATCTCGAACTTGGCTCGATGGGTGCGCTGATCGAGGATCTCGATCGGCGCGGCATCAAGACCAAGGCCAATGGACGTACCGATGGCCGCCAGAGGGGCGGTATCCGTTTCGGCGTTGGTTCTCTCGCCCATCTGCTCAAGAACCGATTCTACATCGGGGAAGTCGTCTACCGGGGCGAAGCGCACCGCGGGGAGCATGCGCCGATCCTCGACCGCGATCTGTTCGAGGCCGTGCAGGCCAAGCTCACCGCCAACACTGTCGCGCGACAGGTCCGGCTCAAGGGCTCTCCCGCCATTCTGACCGGTCGCATCTTTGACGACCGCGGCAACCGCATGAGCCCGACGCACTCCAACAAGCTCGGTGTGCGCTACCGGTATTATGTGTCGCATGCGATCCTGCAGCAGCGAAAGGACGAAGCAGGCAGCATTACACGAGTCCCGGCACCGGAAATCGAGACCCTCGTGCTCGACGGTGTCCGCAAACACCTGTCCTCGACTGGTAAAGCGGAGTATCCGACTGCCATTACGGATCGCAATCTGATCGAGCGCCATGTCGACAGCGTGATTGTCAAACCTCAGGCGCTGGAAGTCCGTCTCGTTGCCACGAGCGAGGTTTCGGCTCAAACAGATGAACCCAGCGACAACGAACCGGCTCCCCGCCAGCCGCCGAGGACCACGATCACGCTGGCATGGATGGCTCCAAGCTTCGCCGCCGTGAAGGGCGTCATTCATGCGCCGTCCGCAAAACCGGCGATGAAGGTCGAGAGCCGCGATGCTCTGCTCACCGCAATCGCCAAGGCTCAGGATTGGATCGACGACATCAGGCTAGGTCGAATCGCCTCTTAAGGGAGCATATTGTTCACTATCCACTTTGTCGCGCTTTGCATGGTTAACCTCGAAAGAGCCTTGCGAAATACTCGATAACCCTTGACCAAATGATCTCAATTTGGTTCGGAACAAGACGGCGCGTGAAGGGCAATAAAAATCCTAGCGAGAGGAAAAACAAGCCGAGTAGCGCACCCAAGTTCACAATATCTGATGTATTGGCTGATCCCATTTGAATCATTTCGGCATACGCAAGCGCAAAGGAAAAGCAAAATACTACGCCCACGATTAAAATTAGAAACCTTTTAGGAGGTCCTCTTACGAGCCTAC
>VAZL01000582.1 GCA_005883445.1 Alphaproteobacteria bacterium
TATTTCATTCCATGAGCATCAGCTCGCTCGCTGCCGTTCTGCCCGTCGACGGCCGGCAATCCTCGACTGCGCTCGCGGTCACGCGCGGCACCACGCGGCTTCTGCATTCGCTTGGGTTTTCGGTGGTGAGCGAATTGCCGTTGGCGTCGGGCCGGCGCGCCGATCTCGTAGCCCTCGGCGCCGACGGCGAATTGTGGATCGTCGAGATCAAGTCGTCGATTGCCGACCTTCGTGCCGACCAGAAGTGGCTCGATTATCGGCTGCATTGCGACCGGCTGTTTTTTGCCACCTCGCTCGACGTGCCGCGCGAGATTTTTCCGCCGGACGCCGGCCTCATCGTCGCCGACGCCTTCGGCGCGGCGATGGTGTGCGAGGCGCCGGAACACCGGCTCCATGCCGCCACGCGCAGGAGCATGATGCTCGCCTTCGCCCGCGCGGCGGCGCTGCGCTTGTCGGCGCTCGTCGATCCGGAAGCGCCCCCGCAAGCCTAGTCGGCGGCGACGAAAATCCGGCCCTCGTTCACCAGCCCTTTGAGCAGTTGCGCCACGTAGTGCCCGACCACGTCCTCGGGCGCGCCGTCCCTGCCCCAGACGGTCACCTTCGGGCTCAGCCGGCCGGAACGTCCGGACCAACTGACCAAATAATCCGCGAGCAGACCGAACTGTTTCGTCGTCTCCAGCCGCTCGAAAATGGGGTTCCAATTGGGATACATGGTTGAAGTCTCCGACCGTTCCCGTCATTAACGGTCGAAATCGATTTTGGTTGCGCTGCAAAATTCCTGCTCACGTTTTAATCAGCCCGCCGGTCATTTGCCGCCGAACGACCAAAAGCGCAGGCAAAACCAGTGGACTGAATGGAAACGCCGCGACCCGATCGCGTGGGTTCGCGATCGGGTCGCTTACTTCGGCGCGCGCTTGGCCAAAATGCGCTGGAGCGTGCGGCGATGCATGTTGAGGCGGCGCGCGGTCTCGGAGACGTTGCGGCCGCAGAGCTCGTAGATGCGCTGGATGTGCTCCCAGCGCACCCGGTCGGCCGACATCGGGTTTTCCGGCGGCTCGGCGTGCTTGCCGTCAAGCGCGAGCAGGGCGGCCACCACGTCGTCGGCGTCGACCGGCTTGGCGAGGTAGTCGACCGCGCCCATCTTCACCGCGTTCACTGCCGTGGCGATGTTGCCGTAGCCGGTGAGGATGATGGCGCGGGCATCGGGACGACGGCGCTTGAGCGCCGAGATCACCTCGAGACCGTTGCCGTCCTCGAGCCGCATGTCCACGACGGCAAAGGCGGGCGAGGTTGTTTCGAGCTGGGTGAGGCCGTCGGCCACCGATTCGGCCGTGGTCACGGTAAAGCCGCGGCCCTCCATGGCGCGGGCGAGCCGCTGCAGGAACGATTTGTCATCCTCGACGATCAGCAGCGAGCGGTCGCCCGGCATTGCGGCGACCAAATCGGCCATGGCCATTTACGCCTCCACACGTGGCTGCGCTCCGCCGATCCAACGTGCGCGGCGACGATTCGCACCGGACATTTGGCGGCCTAATCTAGGAAGATGCCCGATAACCTCAAGTGAATAATCGATAATGAAACGCCGGCCGGGCCCCGTGCTCGAGCGAAAAGCGACGCCCGGCAATGGGTTAACGGCCAACAAGTTCACGCCGCGAAGGCGGTCGCGCGTTCGAACTCGCGCCGGCCCCAGTGCACGCGGACGATCGCCCCCCGGTCCGGAAACGCGCGGTTCTCGAAGTCGAGCGTGGCGCCCGAGCGCTCCAGCAAGGTCTTGGCGATGAAGAACCCGAGCCCCAGACCGCTCGCCTCGCTCTCGCCGCCGTGCCGGCGACGGTTGGTGACATAGGGCTCGCCGATGCGGTCCATGACCTCCGGGGCAAAGCCCGGACCGTCATCGGTGATGGTGACGGCGACGTCCTGACCGTTCCAGGAGGCGGCGACTTCGACTCGCTCGTGGGCGAAATCGACGGCGTTCTCGAGCAGGTTTCCGAGGCCGTAAAGGATCGCGGGATTGCGGCCCCCGACCGGTTCGGCCGCCTCGCCCGCCGAGAGAGCGACATTGATCGCAACGCCGAAGTTGCGATGCGGCGCAACCACCTCTTCGATCAGCGTGGACAGCTTCATACGATCGAACGGAGCGCCGCTCGAGAGTTCGGTAAGCTTTGCCAAAATGGCGCGGCAGCGCTTGGCCTGCTCGTTCAAGAGCCGCACGTCGTCGGCGTGCTCGGAATCCGGCTTGATGGCGAGCTGCAGCTCTTTGGCGATCAGCGTGATGGTGGCGAGCGGCGTGCCGAGTTCATGGGCGGCGGCTGCCGCCAGTCCGTCGAGCTGCGAGAGGTGCTGTTCGCGTGCCAGCACCAATTCGGTTGCCGCCAATGCATCCGCGAGTTGACGCGATTCCTCGGTGATCTGCCAGGCATGCAGGCCGATGAAGGCGATCGCGAGCAAAATGGAGAGCCACACCCCCATCACGTAGACCTGGGGCAATTCGAGCGGCGGCTCGGTATCCCAGGGCAGCGGATCGTGCACGAACACCAGCACGGTGGCGCAAGCGACGGCAAAGCCGCCGAGCATGAGCGTCATCCGCGCCGGCAGCGCGGTGGCCGAGATCAGAACCGGCCCGAGAAAAAGCAAGGCAAACGGGTTCTGCAATCCGCCGGTGAAGAACAGCAGCACCGCGAGCTCGGCGGTGTCGAAGGCGAGAAGCCAAACCGCCCGATCGGGCTCGAGCCGCTGCGCCATCGGGAAACGAATGCGCAGCGTGACATTGAGCCAGGCGGCGAGCGCGATCACCGCCAGGCAGGCCCAGATCGGCAGCTCGTAATCGAGCCCGAAATAGACCACCAGCACGGCGGTGGTCTGCCCAATTGGTCACTCATGCGCACAATGTACGCTTCCGCCCTGCGTGCTCAACCGGGGCCGCCACGGGTCGGGCCGCAAGCGCGGCGCATTCCTCGGCGGCCTGACCCTTGCCTCGTGCGCCCGGCCGGTCCACATGTTGCGCTTGCGCGCCAGCGATATCCGACATGTCCCAAGCCGCCGAGCCCGCCATCGCCGTTGACCAACTGGTGAAGGTCTACAAGACCACCCGTGCGGTCGACGGCATTTCGTTCGCGCTCGAGCCTGGCTCCATCACCGGACTTCTCGGCGGCAACGGCGCCGGCAAGACCACCACCATCGCCATGATCATGGGCCTCGTCACGCCCACCGCCGGCACGGTCAAGGTGCTCGGCGCCGAGATGCCGCGCCTGCGCTACCATGTGCTGCACAAGATGAATTTCGAGAGCCCGTATGTCGACATGCCGCACCGGCTGACGGTGCGGCAGAACCTAAAGGTGTTCGGGCGGCTCTACGCCGTGGAGGACCTCGACGGCCGCATCGCGGCGCTCGCGCGCGAGTTCGATCTCTCGGAATTTCTCGATCGACCGACCGGCAAGCTCTCGGCCGGGCAGAAGACCCGGGTCGCCCTCGCCAAGGCGCTGATCAATTCTCCCCGGGTGCTGCTTCTCGACGAACCCACCGCCTCGCTCGACCCCGACACCGCCGACTGGGTGCGCGCGCATCTCGAACGCTTCCGCAAGGAGCGCGGCGCCACCGTGCTGCTCGCCTCCCACAACATGGCCGAGGTCGAGCGCCTGTGCGAGCGCGTCATCATCATGAAGCGCGGACGGATCGAGGACGACGACACCCCGCGGCGGCTCCTCATCCGCTATGGCCGCGAAACGTTGGAAGAGGTGTTTCTGGACGTCGCACGCGGGCGCGGCGAAGCCCGTGAGGCCGCGCAATGAGCGCGTTTTCAACCGGTGCAGTGACGTTGGCGCCGCATCGCGTCGCCGCGATGGTGTTGCGCTATCTCTATCTCTTGCGCTCGTCCTGGACGCGGCTTCTGGAGCTCATCTATTGGCCGGCGGTGCAGCTCCTGGTGTGGGGATTTCTGCAGTTCTACATCGCCCAGAATTCAGGTTTTTTCGCCCGCGCCAGCGGGGTCTTCATCGCCGCCGTGCTGATGTGGGACGTGCTGTTCCGCGGCCAGCTCGGCTTCTCGATATCGTTTCTGGAGGAGATGTGGTCGCGCAACTTGACCAATCTGATGATCAGCCCGCTGCGCCCGATCGAATTCGTCTGCGCGCTGATGATCATGAGCCTGATCCGGCTGGCGATCGGGATGGTGCCCGTCACCTTCCTTGCCATCGCGTTCTTCGGCTTCAACGTTTACGGCCTCGGCCTCGCGCTGGCGGCGTTCTTTGTGAACCTGATTTTGACGAGTTGGGCGGTCGGCATCGTCGTCTCGGGGGTGCTGTTGCGCAACGGCATGGGCGCGGAGTCGCTCGCCTGGACGCTGATGTTCGTGCTAATGCCGCTCGCTTGCGTCTACTACCCGGTGAGCGTGCTGCCGGACTGGCTGCAGGTGGTCGCCTGGGCGCTGCCGCCCACTTACGTGTTCGAGGGTATGCGGGCGCTCATCATGGAGCACGTGGTGCGCGTCGATCTCATGGTCGAGGCCTTCGTGCTCAATGCGCTTTATTTCTCGGCCGGCGTTGTTGCCTTCCTGCAGCTGCTCAAAAGCGCGCGCCGCGTCGGCTCGTTGCTGCAAACCGGCGAATGAGCGGCTGCCGGCGAACGGGTTCCATTGATTTGATCATGCCTGCCTTGCTGCGGCGCGAAAGCCATAGGGTTCCGGCAATCATTATGTGTCCAGACAGAGCGGCGTGGATAATGCGCCGCGAATGTTGACTGTATGACAGATCCGCGACAATATGCTGCAGTGCGGCAAACGCCGCTGAGGGCCGGGGACATGGCGATTGGTGAATTCGGCGGCGCGCCGGCCGCAACGGGCGACAATGGCCCAATGTATGCGGCACCGGCGTACTGGTTCTATGAAATGAGCCAGGCCGCGCTCAATCCCTCGCGCGCTTTCGCCGACGCGGTGCGGCTGTTCTATCGCAATCCGGCCAACCCCTTGTCGTACACCGCCTTCGGCAAGACCATGGCCGCGAGCCTGGAACTGTTCGAGCGTTCGACCCGCCGCTACGGCAAGCCGGAATGGAACATCAGCTCGACCGTGGTCGGCGGCGAACGCGTCCCGGTGCATATCTCCACCATTTGGGAGCG
>VAZL01000583.1 GCA_005883445.1 Alphaproteobacteria bacterium
AACGACGACGGCGGCAACCGCCGCAAAACGGCACAACTTGTTCATGATGAGCTCCCCTATCCCTGCCTGATTAGTCGGCCGAGGGGCGCCAAGGTTCAAATTGACCGAAAGAATTTGCGCTGGGACCCGGGGGGCGTTGGTTATCGGGGCCCGAAGGCGTGCGAATGACGCGGCCTATACGTGGACGCCCCTGGCTGCCCCAGCGGCTGCGTGCGGCTGCGTGGCCTTGGGCGCGACGCGCGCCGCGGCTGAGGGGCGAAAAGAAACCCCGGCCGTGGGTGATCTGACGGCCGGGGCTCTCTCTCGTAGGAGCATTCGCTGCGGCCGTGAGGGCGAACCGCGGCGATCAAACAGGCTAATGCGCAAGCATTGCGTCGACAACCATCGACGGCTGAAATTTCGCCGCTGTGACATTTTTGCAAAGGTACGTTTCAGCCGACGGGGCGGGATGTCAGTGCGATCGGCGCTGGACGCGGGCGGAATGATGCGAGCGCCGCGTCGGGGACGCGGATTTCGCGGGCGGCTGGACGGGCTCGGCGGCTACGCTGGTCTCGGGCGGTGGCACGTTCGGCGCGACCGTAGGAAGCGACGCGGTTGTTGCAGAACGTATGACTGCCGCTGGTGGCTTCGAGCCGTCAGGCAGGAGGTGGGCATTCAGCGCGATCAGGCCGAGCGTCAGCACTGTCCCGACCACCAGGAAGTATTTCAAGATCAACATCATTGCCCCTCGAGCCGCAAGCGCCGCGGCATTCCTATTTAGTCGCGCCAGCCATCTGCGGGGTTCATTTGCAGCCGTATGGAGATACCGGAATGGCTTATTTTCCCGCTTACGGGAGGAAACTGGCGGGGGCGGCTTTTTTCAACTTGAGCGCGGATAGGCGCTGCCGCGAGCAACCCGGAACGGGCAACCTGGCAAATGAAAACCCGCCTGAGATTTCTCCCGGCGGGCCCACGTTGACCGCGCCCTCGCTTCCGCCGGTACATCCGCGGTCGGAAGCTCGGTCGCGAACAACATCAGCTATATAGGCTGAAATCATGAATATTCAATGACGGTGATCCGCCAGCAGAGCGTGCCGGCTTGCTCCCGGCGGCCCGCTCGGGTAGCCCCTCGGCCATGGAAAATCGACATCCCTCGCCGCAAGCGCTGCGCGCGCCGAGAGTGAGCTTTGTCTCGCTCGGCTGCCCGAAGGCGCTGGTCGACAGCGAGCGCATCATTACGCGCCTGCGCGCGGAGGGCTATAAACTTGTTCGTTCCCATTCCGGTGCCGACCTCGCGGTCGTCAACACCTGCGGCTTTCTCGACAGCGCCCAGGCGGAATCGCTCGCTGCCATCGGCCAGGCGCTCAACGAGAACGGCAAGGTGATCGTGACCGGCTGCATGGGCGCCGAGCCGGAGAAGATCACCGCCCGTTACCCCGGGGTCCTCGCGATCACTGGTCCGCAGCAATACGAGAGCGTGGTCGCGGCAGTGCATCGCGCGCTGCCGCCGCGCCATGACCCGTTCTTCGATCTCCTGCCCCCCGAGGGCATCAAGCTTACGCCGCGGCACTATGCCTATCTGAAGATTTCGGAGGGTTGCAACAACCGCTGCAGCTTCTGCATCATCCCGAAACTGCGGGGCAATCTGATCTCGCGCCCTGCCGCCGACGTGCTGCGCGAGGCCGAGCGCCTCATCGCCGCTGGGGTGAAGGAGCTTCTGGTCATTTCGCAAGACACGTCGGCTTACGGGACCGACATCGACCATGCCGCGAGCGCGTGGAACGGGCGCGAGGTGCGGGCGAAGTTTCTCGATCTTTCCCGCGCGCTCGGCGAGCTCGGCGCCTGGGTGCGGCTGCATTACGTCTATCCCTATCCGCATGTGGACGAGGTCGTCCCATTGATGGCAGAGGGCAAGGTATTGCCCTATCTCGACATCCCGTTTCAGCACGCCGCACCTGACGTGCTGCGCCGGATGAAACGACCGGCCGCGCAGGAGAAGACCTTGCAGCGCATCGCCCGCTGGCGCGAGATCTGCCCCGATCTCACCATCCGCTCGACCTTCATCGTGGGTTTTCCCGGCGAGAGCGAAGAAGATTTCCGATGTCTGCTCGATTGGCTGGATGCGGCGGAGCTCGACCGCGTCGGCTGCTTCCGTTACGAGCCGGTCGCAGGGGCGCTCGCCAATGAGCTTGCGGCCGCTGTCCCCGACGCGGTGAAGGAGGAGCGCTGGCATCGCTTCATGGGACATCAGCAGGCGATTTCCGCGCGACGTCTCAGGCGCAGGGTCGGCACGCGCCAACAGGTGATCATCGACGAAGTTCACACCGGCGCTCGCAGCAGATCGGATACGGCGGGCGCCGGCGCGACCGTGGCCAAGGGACGCACGCGTGGCGACGCGCCGCAGATCGAC
>VAZL01000584.1 GCA_005883445.1 Alphaproteobacteria bacterium
CGGCGCGTCAAATGCTGATTGAAGCTGCGGCCAACGAGTGGAAGGTCTCGGCCGCCGAGTGCAGCGCGTCGAGCAGCGTGATCACGCACACCCCGTCTGGCCGCACCACGACCTACGGCAAGGTGGCCGAAGCCGCCGCCAAGCTCGAACCACCGAAGGAGGTGAAGCTCAAGGACCCGAAGGACTGGAAGATTGCCGGCAAGCCGCTCAAGCGGCTCGACACCATGGACAAGCTCACCGGCAAGCCGCTCTACGGGATCGATGTAAAGCTCCCCGGCATGCTCAGCGCGGCGGTGAAGGAATGCCCGGTCTTCGGCGGCAAGGTGAAGAGCTTCGACGCCGCCAAGGTTGCGGGCATGCCCGGTGTGAAGAAGGTCGTGCAGAGCGGCGATGCCGCCGTTGCGGTTGTGGCCGACACCTGGTGGCAGGCCAAGACCGCGCTCGAGGCCCTGCCCATCGTCTGGGATGAAGGTCCGAACGCCAAGGTGTCGAGCGCAACGATCGCGGACATGCTCAAGGCCGGGCTCGACGCCGAGAAAACATTCGTCGGCAATCAGCAGGGCGACGTGAAAGCGGCGATCGCCAGCGCGGCCAAGACGGTCGAGGCGGTCTACTCCTACCCCTATCAGGCCCACGCCGCCTTGGAGCCGATGAACGCGACCGCAATCTATACCGCGGATAATTGCGAGGTCTGGTGCGGCACGCAGAACGGCGAAGCGGCGCTTGCGGCGGCCGCCGAGGCCTCAGGACTGCCAGTCAGCAAATGCGACGTGCACAAGATGCTGGTTGGCGGCGGCTTCGGGCGGCGGGGACGCAGCGAATTCGTATCGCACGCGGTGCGGCTCGCCAAGGAGATGCCGGGGACGCCGATCAAGTTGCTCAAGTCGCGCGAGGAAGACACCACCAACGGGGTGTACCATCCGATCACGCAATGCAAGCTCATCGGCGCGCTCGACGCCAATAACAATCTCACGGGACTGCATATGCGTATTTCTGGCCAATCGATCCTCGCCGCCGTCGCCCCGGCACGCCTCGCCGAAGGAGGACGCGACCCGATCACGTTCCAGGGACTCAACCCGGGCGGCACCGAGGGGCAGCTCGGCTACACCATCCCAAACCTTCTGATCGATCACGCGATGGTCAACCCGCCGATCCCGCCTTGGTTCTGGCGCGGCGTGAACAACAACCAAAACGCCCTCTATCTCGAGTGCTTCGTGGACGAGTTGGCCCACGCGGCCGGGCAAGATGCGCTCGAGTTCCGCCGCAAGCTGTTGGCGAAACATCCCAAGCATCTCGCCGTACTCAATGCGGTGGCTGAGCGCGTGGGCTGGGGCAAGCCGGCACCACAGGGCATCTATCGCGGCCTCGCCCAGCAGATGGGCTATGGCAGCTACGTCGCTGCGGCGGCAGAAATCTCGGTGACCGACGCGAACAAGATCAAAATTCACCGCATCGTCGGCGCCACCGATCCGGGCCACGCCGTCAACCCGGCCCAAATTGACCGGCAGGTCGCCGGCTCGTTCGTCTACGGCCTATCCGCCTTGTTCTACGGCGAGTGCACGGTAAAGGATGGTCGCATCGAGCAGACCAACTTCGATACCTACAACTCGATGCGCATCGCGGAGATGCCCAAAGTCGAATCGATCATCATGCCGTCCGGCGGATTCTGGGGCGGCGTCGGCGAGCCGACGATCTTCGTCGCAGCCCCCGCCGTGCTCAATGCGTTCTTCGCGGCAACCGGCAAGCGTATCCGATCGGTCCCGCTCAAGAACCACAACATCTCGTTCGCGTGATGAAGCGAAGTGGCGCTGGCACCGATCCAGTGCCATTTCGTCTCGCACATATGAAGGATGCGCGGGTGCGCGCGGTAATCGAGGCGGCGGTTCTTCCGCTCGGCCTAGAGCCGGTCTAAGACGCGGCTCAGGTAACAATCAGGCAGTTTCTTGTTGGCTGGAGATAAGCTTGATCGACCTTCCAATTGACGCTGCTGCCCCCCACCAGGCCCCGCCGGAGCGCGCGGGCGATGATTTGCTCGCGCGGGCGCTGCGCCGGGCGCGTTGGACGATTTTCTGGGAACGGCTGTGGCCGGCGCTGGCGTCGGTCGCGACCGTCATCGGCCTGTTCCTAGCGCTCTCCCTCGGCATTTTCTTCCTGCTCACCGCGGCCGCGTTCGCGCCTGTGCTGATGCTGCGCGTGCCGAGCCGCATCGAAGGTCTGCGACGGCTCGATCGCAATTCCGGCTTGCCGCATCGGCCGGCGACCGCGATCGCCGACGAGATCGCGGCCCCGACAGAAGATTCGTATTCGGTCGCGTTGTGGCGTGCCCATATCGAGCGCGCCCTGCGCGCGGCCAAGACGCTCAGAGCCGGGACTCCGATGCCGCGGCTCGCGCTGCGCGATCCCTTTGCCGTGCGCGCCTTGGTGGTGGTGCTGGTGGTCGCGACGTTCTTCGCTGCCGGCGGTGAACGCATGAAGCGTGTCGCCGCCGCCTTCGATTGGCAGGGCGTGATGATGCCGGCCAATTTCCGCGTCGATGCTTGGGTGAGCCCGCCGCCCTATACCGGCCGTCCGCCGATCATCCTTCCGGGCCTGCGGCCGGGCGAGCCGGTACAGACCGCGGCCGCCCTCTCGGTGCCGGCGGGAAGCACGCTGGTCGTCCGCGCGACCGGGATTCACCTCGACGTTGTTGCAAGCGGCGGCCTTGCCGAGCCTTCCTCCGGCGCGCAAAGCAGCAATGCCAAGGGCACTGAGGAGCGTCGCTTCGTCATCAACGATGCCGGAGCGGCCACCGTCCGCGGCGCTGCCGCGAGCGACGTCACCTGGCAGTTCACCGCCATCCCGGATAAGCCGCCCACCATCGCACTCGCCAAGGAACCCGAAGGCCAGGCGCGCGGGGCGCTGCAGCTTTCCTACAAGCTCGAGGACGACTACGGCGTCATCGGCGCGCAGGCATTGTTCAAGCTGCTCAGCAGCGAGGGAACCAACGGCCATCCGGCGCGGCCGCTCTACAACGCGCCCGACTTCCCGCTGGTGCTGCCGCAGGCGCGCACCAAAAGTGGGGTCGGACAGAGCACCAAAGATTTGACCGAGCATCCTTGGGCTGGCAGCGACGTGACGATGATCCTGACCGCACGCGACGAGGCCGGCAACGAAGGCCAAAGCGCGGCGTTCGAATTTCGCCTGCCGGAGCGGCCGTTCTCCAAGCCGATCGCGCGCGCATTGGTCGAGCAACGGCGGATACTGGCGCTCGACGGCGACGCGCAGGCGAGCGTGCTCACCGCGCTCGATGCGCTCACCTTGGCGCCCGAACAGTTCAATATGGAGAGCAACGTCTATCTCGGCCTGCGCGCGATCTTCTGGCAGCTGGCGCGCGCCAAGAGCGACGATCAGTTGCGCGACGTCGTCGCGCGCATGTGGGACATGGCCGTGCATCTGGAGGATGGCAGCGTCTCCGATGCCGAGCAGGCTTTGCGCGCGGCGGAAGAAGCGTTGCGTCAGGCGCTCGAACGCGGCGCCAGCGACGAGGAGATCAAGCGGCTCACCGACCAGCTGCGTGCCGCGCTCGACAAGTTCATGCAAGCGCTGGCGGAGCAAATGCGCAAGAATCCGCAGCAACTCGCGCGCCCGCTCGATCCCAATGCGCGCCAGATCCGTCCGCAGGATCTGCGCAACATGATCGACAGGCTCGAACAGATGGCGCGCTCCGGCGCCAGGGATGCCGCGCGCCGGATGCTGCAGGATCTTCAACAGATGCTGGAAAACCTGCAGATGGCTCGTCCCGGGCAGCAGATGGATGACGGCGACGATGACATGATGTCGGCGCTCGACGAGCTCGGCGACATGATCCGCAAGCAGCAGCAATTGCGCGATCGCACGTTCCAGCAGGGCCAGGACCAGCGACGCGATCGCCAACGCGGGCAGCGCGGTCAGCAGGGCCAACAAGGGCAGCAAGGCCAGCAGGGCGATCAGATGGGCGAGCTGCGCGAGAATCAGCAGGCATTGCGCGATCAGCTCAAGAAATTGATGGAGGAGTTGCGCAAGAAGGGCTTCGGCCAGGGCCAGCAAGGGCAGGGCGAGATGGATCAGCTCGGCCGCGCCGGCGACGCCATGGGCGAGGCGGAAGGTCAGCTTGGAGAAGGCAACGCGGACGGCGCGGTCGATTCCCAAGGCCGCGCGCTCGAAGCTTTGCGCCGCGGCGCGCAGAACCTCGCCCAATCGATGCAGCAGCAGGGCATGTTGGGCCCCGGCCCTAACGGCCAGCCCGGCAGGCTCGGGCCGCCACGCGCCCAACAGGAGACCGATCCGCTCGGGCGGCCCTTGCGCGGGCGTGAGTACGGCGACGACACCACGGTCAAGGTGCCGGGCGAGATCGACGTGCAGCGCGCGCGGCGCATTCTGGAAGAATTGCGCCGGCGCTTCGGCGAGAACTTCCGCCCGCAGCTCGAGCTCGACTACATCGAGCGGCTGCTGCGGGATTTCTAAGTTCTGACGAGCGCCCCGGTGGCGCGGATTGCGCCTCGCTTTGA
>VAZL01000585.1 GCA_005883445.1 Alphaproteobacteria bacterium
CGGGACCGTCACGGTCCGTGGCGGTCCCGGATCAGCGGCGCACCGCTCCACTTCGTTTCGCGCTGCACCGCATCCGGGACGCCTGGCTAGTTTAGCGCTCATGCGCTTGCGCGGGGACGACGGTGGGGCAGCGAGATTGCTTTCAGCACAGACGGAACCGCGTTAATGCCCGCGATCCTGCTCGCCGTCACCGGCACTGATCCGCAGCCGTGGGAGGCGCGCTTGCGCGCGCTGGCGCCGCAGCGCGACATACGACTATGGCCGGACCGCCTCGGCGATGCTGCCGACATTGCCTATGCCTGCGCCTGGAACGCGCCCCGCGGACTGTTCGCGCGGCTGCCCCGGATCAAGGCAATCTTCTCGCTCGGCGCCGGCGTCGATCACCTCCTCACCGATCCCGATCTGCCCGACGTGCCCCTCGTGCGCATCGTCGATCCCGATCTCACCATGCGCATGACCCAGTATGTCGTGCTGCACGTGCTGCTGCATCACCGGCGCTACCGGCTCTACGATGTGCAGCAGCGCGAGCGCGCCTGGCGCGAGCACCCGCAGCCCCCCGCGAGCGCGGTCGCGGTCGGGGTCATGGGGCTCGGCGAGCTCGGCGCCCACGCGGCCACGGCGCTCGCGCGGCTTGGTTTCCGCGTCGCCGGCTGGAGCCGCACGCCGAAGACGCTTTCGGGCATCGAGTGCTTTCATGGCGAGCCCGGGCTCGATCCGTTTCTCCGCCGCACCGGGATTCTCGTCTGCCTGCTGCCCGCGACGCCGGCGACGCAGGGAATTCTCGATCTCAAGCTCCTGCATAAGCTCAAGCGCGACGGCGCCGCCGGCGGCGCCTACCTGATCAACGCCGCGCGCGGCGCGCTGCAGATCGAGGCCGACATCCTCGCCGCGCTCGACGAGGGTACGCTCGCGGGCGCAACGCTCGACGTCTTTGCGCGCGAGCCGCTGCCGCCGGCAAGCCCGCTGTGGCGGCATCCCAAAGTGACGATCACACCGCACAACGCCGCGTTCTCCGATCCGCACGCGCTCGCCGCCAATGTGCTGCGCCAGATCGAGCGCTTCGAGGCCGGCCTGCCGCTCGAGCACGTCATGGACCGCGCGCGCGGATATTAGCGCGCTGGGTTGCGTACTCCTACTAAAGTGCGCCGATCCCTCCCGCCGTCATTCCGGGGTCCGAGCGCAGCGAGGGAGCCCGGAATCCATAACCACCGCCTGATTATGGATTCCGGGCTCGCGCCCTGATGTGTGTTAGGGGCGGAGGCACAGCAATGCGCGGACCGCAGGTTTATTCTCCCTGCGCTCTGCTGAATTCATCCAGGGCTTCTTCATGCAAGACCCGAATTTGAGCCAAGTACCCTTGCGCTTCTTCAATGTAGTGCCCGACGGCGTCCAGCTCGTCCTGGACGGCAATCTCGCGAGCATGATTCAGAGAAGCTTCGAGGCCCTGGAGGCGAAATGCGGCAAAGGCGGCGAAGGCATTTCGCTTTTGTACTCCTTCGCTGGCTAACATGGCTCTATCCTCACGTTTGGAACCCTTGAGCGGGAGTTTCGATCTTTTGTTTTGCCCCTCCATGTCCGCACCCGCCTCTGCAGGTTGCTGATGTCCTCTCTTGGGCTGCTGAAGAACCATCCTCCAGGGTAGGCTTAAGGTCCTTGGGCTAGATCTGAATTGTTCTGAATCGGGCTGAGCGACTGTTGAACTAACGGATAGACCGCGGCCGCCGCCCCGAGGTCGGTTAGCCCACCGCGATGTGTTAGTCTTCGCAAGGCTGAAGGTGCATTAGCGGCCGACCGCTTAAACCTCGATTCAGAACAATTCAGGTCAGTCCCAAGGAGTTGTCGGTCAGGCTGTGGCACCCTGAACGTGCGGTAAACCGACCCACGGCCGCGGCCTGGGTGGTCGGGCGGGAGGAAGCCCGATGTTGGACATGAGGCGGCGCGAGCTCTTGTCGCTGCTCGGCGGCGCGGCGGCGGCGTGGCCGCTCGCGGCGCGTGCGCAGCAGGCGGCAAGGCTCCCGCGTTTGGGGGTTCTGCTGCTGAGCACGCCGCAGGCCGATCCGCAGATGGAAACAGCCCGTCGCGCGCTGCGCGATCTCGGTTACGTCGAGGGTCACAACCTCGCGATCGAATACCGCTATGCGGAGGGCCGGCCTGAGCGCCTCCCCGATCTCGCCGCAGATCTCGTGCGTTTGAAGCCTGATGTGCTGTTCGTGCTCGGCGGGGACGTCACGCCGGCCGCGGTCAAGGCGACGCAGACGATTCCCATTGTTTTCACCTCGAGCGCCGACCCGGTGCGACTGGGATTCGTCGCGAGTCTCGCCCGGCCGGGCGGCAATGCCACTGGCATTACCCTTTTGTTGGACGAACTTGCGTCCAAGCGGCTCGAGCTTCTCAAGCAGGCGGCGCCGCGCATTTCGCGTGTGGGATTCCTGTGGAATCCCGATCACGCCGACAATGAGCTCCCTGAAGCCGAGCGGGCGGCTGCGAGTTTAGGCATCGAGCTCAAGCCGCTCACGGTGCGCGGCCCAGCGGATTTCGACGGCGCGTTCATGGCTGCCACGCAAGCACGCGTCGACGCGCTTTATGTGGTGTCATCGCGGCTGACGCTGCAAAACCTCGGCAGGATCTTGAACTTTGCAGCCGAGAATCGATTGCCGCTGGCCGGCGGCTTTGGCGCTTGGGCCAAACAGCACGGGCTGTTGTCTTATGGACCGAATGTCGAGGACATGACCCGCCGCGCCGTCGCCTACATCGACCGAATCCTCAAGGGCACCAAACCCGGCGAGCTTCCGGTCGAGCAGCCGACCAAATTCGAGTTCCTGATCAACCTCAAAACCGTCAAAGCTGTCGGCCTCGACGTGCCCCCGATGCTGCTCACGCGCGCCGACGAGGTAATCGAATGAGGCGGCGCTGTTCGCAGTTGGCACGGGGAGTGTCCGCCCTCATCCTGAGGAGCGCGCACGCAGCAACAGCGTGTTCACGCGCG
>VAZL01000586.1 GCA_005883445.1 Alphaproteobacteria bacterium
AGCTTCCCTCCGAGGGCAGCAATTGCGGATAGAGCCGGTCGACCTCGGCCGCCGCCTCGCGCGCTCGCAGCAGCGTCACGCCGGCCTCGCAGGTCATGGTATTGGACACGGGGTCGACCTCGCGAACGCGGTCGAGGCGGTTGAGCGAAAGGACGATCTCGCCGTGTTGCGGGATCTGCCCGCCGACGAGGCCGGTATTGCCGCCCTGGGGGACGATCGCGGTCGCGGTCTCGTTGGCGAGTTTGAGGATTTCGGCGACCTCGGCGACCGATCGCGGCCGCAGCACCACGGGGCTCGACCCGCGAAACATGTCGCGCGGCTCGGTGAGATAGGGGGCCTGAGCCTCTCGATCGGTGATCGCGTTTTTGTCCCCCACGATGGCGACGAAGCGGGCCAACAGATCGGCGGCGAGAAACTTGGCGGGGGCCTCTGCAATATTCATTGCGCGCGCTCGATCGTCGTTGCGGGGTCAGCGACTATAGCGCGGCGGATGGCTGGATTCCTACCTCATAGGCGCGGCGCCGCGGCCCGCTCGAGGCGGTCGTTGATCGCTTCCCCCAGGCCGGCGCGCGGCACCGGCATCACCGCGATGGCCGTGGCGCCCGACGCATCGAGCGCGCGCAGGTGAGAAAAGAGATTGGCCGCGGCCTCGATGAGATCGCCGTGCCGCGATAGGTTGAGCACGGCCGCCGCGCGCTCGGCGCCCGCCGCCGGGGTCGGGCCGAAGGCGAGCAGCGCCTCGTGCGCCTCTACGCGCTGCGCATCAAGCCGCAGCCGCGCCCGCGGGGCATAGTGGGAGGCGAGCGCGCCGGGGGCGATCGGCACCTCGTCGACATTCGCCGGTGATGCGACAGACGGCGGCGCCTCGGCAAGCGCAACCTCCCGCTCGATGTCCGCGCGCGTCAGGGCGCCGGGCCGCAGCAGCACCGGCCGATCGAGGCAGGCAACGATGGTCGATTCCAGCCCCATCGGCGTCGGCCCGCCGTCGACGATCAGCTCGATGCGGCCGCGCAGGTCGGCCAGCACGTGTTGTGCCGTCGTGGGCGAGACGTGCCCGGAGCGGTTGGCCGAAGGCGCCACCACCGGGCGGCCGAAGGCGAGCAGAATGGCGCGCGCGAGCGGATGACTGGGCACACGCACCGCGATGGTATCGAGGCCGGCGGTGGCAAGCTCGGCGACCCGGCACTGCGCAAGCTTGGGCAGCACCAAGGTGAGCGGCCCCGGCCAGAACGCGCTCGCGAGCCGCTTTGCGCCAGGGGGAAAGTGCGCGAGGGCACGCGCCGCATCGGCGTCGGCGACGTGGGCGATGAGGGGATTGAACGAGGGGCGGCCCTTGGCGTCATAAAGGCGCGCGACGGCCGCACCGTTGGTGGCATCGGCCCCAAGCCCGTAGACGGTCTCGGTCGGAAAGGCGACGAGGCCGCCCGCGGCCAAGGTGTGCGCCGCACGTTCGACGGCGGCTGCGCCGGGCGCGATCGCGCCTTCGCCGGCCTCTATCACTTGGGTTGCCGCCTGCGCGGTCATCGGGGGTCTATAGCTTGCGGCCGTTCGCGGACACGGGTTATAAGACCGGCCTTCAGGCGGAGTGTAGCGCAGTCTGGTAGCGCACCTCGTTCGGGACGAGGGGGGCGCAGGTTCAAATCCTGCCACTCCGACCAAATATCCTCTGGCGACGCTGAATTTCCACGCCTATGTGCGACGCCTAGTCTGCTGCGGCTCACTGGGGGCGATGACGGCCCCGACGACTATGTATGTGAGCGATCCCGTAAGCAGTGATGCCAATCGCCGCGAACGGGTACGCGTTTATCTTCCAGCTGCGACCAGCTGCGCGAGCTTCTTGCGCGCGTAGAACGTGCGCGACTTCACCGTGGCCTCGTTGATGCCGATGATTTCGGCGATCTCCTTGATCGACTTGCCATGATAGTAGGTGAGGTCGATGACCTCGCCGTGCTCTGGCGATAGCCGAGCCAAGGAATGGCGCAGCAGTTCTTCTCGTTTCTTTTTCTCGAGAACAAGCTCCGGGCTGTCCGCAGGGTCCGCGACCGTGGACGCAAGGTCGTTGTTGAGCTCAACGTCCGTCCGGCGACGGCGCGCGGAGAGCGCCTTGTGGCGGGCGATGGCCAGCAGCCAAGTCGAAACCGCGGAGCGTCTCTCGAACGAGCCAGCCTTGCGCCAGACGTCGAGGAAAACGTCGCTCAAGAGGTCGTCGGCGAGGGCTTCGTCGTCCACCAGCCGCAGCAGCCAGCGGT
>VAZL01000587.1 GCA_005883445.1 Alphaproteobacteria bacterium
ACTCGACGCTCTCCCCGGCAAGGAGCTTGCGGATATCGCGGATCGCTTCGCGCATGACGGTCATCCGCGCGCGCGGCTTTCCAATACTCCGCGTCGAAATGAAGCCGGGCGCCACGGTGAGGCAGGTGCGCCCCGGTGCGATCTCCTCCAGGCTGTGGGCAAGCGAAGCGAGAACGAGCGGATGCCGAACCAGCGGGCTCGAGGTGGCCGGGAACAGACGCAGGCGCTGCGTCGCCCGGCACGCCAGCGCCAGCGCCAGGTAAGCGTCCCGGCCGCTTGAAGGATGATCATGGATACCGACACCGTCGAAGCCTGCTTGCTCGCAGCGCACGATGAACGCGGCGAGGTCGGGCAACGCTCGCCCAACCGGGACTCGGAGATCGACGCGGATCCGCGTCATCTGACGAGGGCTCCTTCATTTGCGGGCAAGGTGGTCATGCCTCCATCTTGCATTTTGCCGGAATTCGGACAAAGAGAATCCGCCCGCCGACCGTGCTTGATCCCGAAAAGGACATGCGGATGTTTCGCCTGCTGACGCGATTCTGCCTGATGACGATAGCTGCGGCCATAGCGTATCCCGCTGTCGGTCAGTGCGAGGATACGCTCAAGCTCGCCGTCGGGGCGCCGAACAATTGGGACAGTGGTGTTCCCGATATCGGCCGGCGGGCGGGGATATTCCAGAAGCACGGCCTCAATCTCGAACTGCTTTATACCAGCGGGGGCGGCGAGACGGTGCAGGCCGTAATCTCCGGTAGTGTCGATCTCGGAATCGGGGCCGGCACCGGCGGCGTGCTCGGCGCATTCGCCAAGGGCGCACCCGTTCGCATCCTGCTCGCGGGAACGACCGGCGCGAGCGATCTTTACTGGTATGTCCCCGCTGCTTCGCCGCTCAAAAGCTTCAATGAGCTCGCAGGCAAGACGGTGGCCTATTCCACAAACGGCGCCTCAACCCACATCACGCTGCTCGCCCTTATCAAGCACTTCAACGTCGCCGCAAAGCCGGTGTCGACCGGAGCCTCCGCCGTAACGCTGACGCAGGCCATGTCAGGCCAGGTGGACGTGGGCTGGGCGTCGCCGCCATTCGGGCTTGATGCGCTCGACGAGGGCAAGATACGACTGATCGCCCGCGGCAGCGACGCGCCGTCGACGCATGGGCAGACGGTGCGCGTTCACATCGTCAACGCCCAGGCATTGGCGCAGCGCCGTGACGTGATCGAGCGTTTTGTGGCGGCTTATCGCGAAGCGTATGAATGGCTCTATGATAATCCGGATGGTGTGAGAATTTATGCCGATTACGGGAAAGTGTCGGAGCGCCTTGCCATCCGCATCCGGGACGAGTTTCTGCCGAAGGAAGCGATGTCGCCCGAGCGTATCCTCGGTATCGATGCAACGATGCGCGATGCGATCGATTTCAAGTTCTTGCAAGCGCCGCTGTCGAAGGCGCAGCTCGCCGAGCTCATTCAGATTCCGCCACGCGCGAAGTAGCACGACCGGGACGTAGAACGACAGCGCGTGGGCCGACGCGGGATTGCCCTGCTTGGGGTAGGGGAACTGCGGGACGCGGGCAAAATCACCCAGTTGCGTGGGCCTGCGTCTGTACGTCGATGTCGACTAACTGCAGCGGCGATTGCGTCGCCTCCAGCATGCCCCAACTCCTGACCCACTCGTAGGTGCGCTGCATCTCATCGCGCGGGATGGGCGCCGGCTCGCACACGACGAGGCGGCTTTCGCGTAAATCGTCGACCGTCAGGGTGCCGATCTCCGGGTCCTTCGCCTTGTGATAGTCGATGAAGTACTGAAGATACTTGTGCTTATTTGCGTCGATGCGCCGCACCGCCTCGCCGACGGCGCGGTTGTACGCGCGCATGGTCTCAACGTCGATCTTCTCGGTGCCGACCTGCGTGCCGTGATAGAACGCCGAGCAGACAACTCGGCAGCCCTTTTTCTCCGCCAATGTCACGTATGGCTCGGTCAGGGTCGTGCCTTCGATCTCGCGGCGCATCAGCAGATTGAGGCGATAGCGTGATCCGTGCGGCACGCTGCAAACCACGATCTGTTCACGCGTCAAGAAGCCCTCGAGCATGTGCAACGCGAGATAGTGCGTGCCGAAATAGAACGGCACGCCGACCTTGCGATTGGCGAGTTGCTGCGGGGTGTAGACCGGTGAATCCGCCCCCACGATGATGGCCGCGAAGGTCACCATGCCACGGCGGCCGAGCTGACGGCTGTTCACGCTGGTATCCTGCACGCGGCAGTAGTTGCCCCATTCGCAGGCATTGTATGGCCGCGTTGTGGTTGGCGCCTTCGTTCGTATTGACCCACGCGATCTGCAGGCCTTCTCGCGCGAAAAGACCTTCCGCATCGGCGACCAGCTCCGGCAGCCCCTGGAACGGGGCCGTGTGCTCGATGATCAACGTTTTCATGCGCAAGCTCCCCGCTTGGAACAATGAGGTCAAACGCTCGCGGCTCCGGCGTGCTGACGATCCGCACGCACAAAAAAGCCGAGAAATCCTCCGGGCACGATGTGTCGCCTCCTAATAGGGTCTCGAGGTCCCCTTGACGGTGGTTCGCAACAGCAGGCGACGCTGATCCGAAGGGAAGTCAGTGCGCGCGTGGCTGGAGCAACGGTTGTCCCAGACCACCAGATCGCCCTTGCGCCAGACATGGGTATAGACGAATTCCGGCTTTTCACAGTGATCGAAGAGAAAGTTCAGGAGTGCGTCACTTTCCTGCTCGGACATTCCCTCAATTTTTACCGTCATCAGCCGGTTCACATATATCGCCTTGCGGTTGGTCTCGTCGTGGGTGCGAATGACCGGATGCGCGGCTTGGCTCGTCGCGTCCACGCCCTGCTTGTCTCCCCGAACGACCGAATTATAGACGTAGTGATTCACCGCGCGACGGCCCTCGACTTTTGCTTTCACCTTCTCGTCAAGCGCGTCGTAAGCGGCGGTGCCACTGGCGAATAGCGTGTCGCCGCCATACGTCGGGATCTCGACCGAATAGAGCAGCGTCGCCTTGTGCGGAGCGCTCCGATTGTCTCGCCGTTTTCCCGAATATTCGAAATCATCATGATGTTCGGCAAAAGCCGCGAGAATCCCTTTGGCAGAGTATGCGCAGGCCGGCCGAGCGGCGCGAACTCTCCGAAATGTCCGGTCACGCGGATCAAGTCTTCCTGGGACAAATCCTGATCGCGGAATAGCAGCACGGCGTGGTCGAGCCAGGCGCGATAGATCGCCGATATCGTGTCCGGCCGCAAAGGCTTGCGCAGATCGATTCCTTTGACCTCACAACCGATGTGTTTGCTCAGAGGCACGAACTCCGGCGTCGCTGCCGTCGCCGCATCATCCGTCGAAACCATGGTCATGGTAAGTCTCCTCGCCTCATCTAGGTCATCTCGCGGTTTGCGTGCGCAGCAGGCCGGCCGCATCGAGCGCTGCCCTGAACAAGGGAATATCCGCTTGAATGGTTTGCGCGAGCTCATCTCCCGTAGCGTTGACCGCATCGATGCCGAGACTGCCCAAAGTCTTGACGATCGCGGGATCGCGGCTGATCACGGCCAGCGTCTTGAACAGGTGTTCGATGATCGGCCGAGGCG
>VAZL01000588.1 GCA_005883445.1 Alphaproteobacteria bacterium
GAAGGCGGCAATCAATGCGACGAGCAATGCGGTGCGGATGAGCGACGTGTCCCCCATATTGGTCCCCTGCGGAAACGGCACCCGACCATCTGGCGGTGCACGGCGATTTCAGCAGCTAAGGGTCAAGAGATGGTTAACGCGGCGTATCCAAATGAAGTTAACAATCGGTAGATCGATGGGATGTCGCCGCTGGCGGCGTGCTGGCGATCACGTTGCGATCGCCATCCATGGCGTCTGCGGGTAGACGGCAAGCGCCGCGGCGGCAAGGGCAATACCGTAGGGCACGCCGGCGTCCTTGCCGTGCAGCCGCTGCGCCCAGTCGTGCCGCGCCAGCCAATCCGGCAGCGGCGCCATGCGGAACCAGATCAGCCCCACGCTCAACGCCCCGCCCAGCAGTGATGCGTAGAGCAGATAGGGCAAAAGATGATCGAAGCCGAGCCAGAGTGCCGCGGCCGCCGCGAGCTTGGCGTCGCCGCCGCCGATGATGCCGCGGGCGAACAAACTAAACGCCGCGACGAGTACGACGCAGCCGGCGGCCAGATGGGAAAGGACATCCGCCGCGCTCACGCCGCCGATCACCGCCAGCGCGACGAAGCCGCCGACGAGGATCAGCGACACCCGGTTGGAGATGGTCAAGGTCAGGAAATCGCTCGAGGCAGCGAATGCCATCATCGCTGGAAACAGCGCCAGCCTGATCGCATCGGCGACCATGATCATGTCGTCGCGCGCTTACTTGAACGCGTCCTGGACGAAGGTCGCACTGAGCTTCGAGCCCAGTCCCTGCACGACGGCAATGATCGCGACCGAGATGCCGGCGGCGACGAGGCCATATTCGACGGCGGTCGCGCCCGACTCGTCCTTCACGAAGCGCTTCACGAGATTGATCATTTTTGCCTCCACGGTTCACAACTGACGCTCTTGGCTGCGCTAGCCGTTATTGCCCGGCCGATCTGCAACCGGGACGAACGCTAGCTGGCCTCACCTTGCAGCGAGGTTAATATCCGTGGTCGAAATCACAGTTATGCATCCGCAATACAGTGTCGTTAACGATATATTTTTCCAGTTATTCTTTGGTTAACAATGAATTTTTCTGTTTCCTCGACTGGTATATCTGCGTTGTTAATCAATTAAAGCATGAATGCTTGGAATTAAGTCGCAAGATATTCTCTATGACACCGAAATAATGCTTTGCCGGTCTCTAACAATATTTCGGCTCATCCGAAACGCGCGGGGCTTTCCGGCCATTTTTGGGGTTGCCTGTTCAGCAGTGTCGGCGACGGTCGCCGCGGTTTACGAATTTTCGCGCGGAGCGATGCGGCTCGTCGCCGTGCTGAAGTGGCTCACGCTTGCCTTGACGTCGCGCCTCACGCGATCGGCAGCGCCGTTGTCGCCTTGATCTTCTCCATGGCGAAGCGCGAGGTGACGTTCTTGAGCGGCACCGCGGCGATCAGGCGCTTGTAGAATGAATCGTAGCCCGCGATGTCGGGCACGACCACGCGCAGCATATAGTCGACATCGCCGGCCATTCGGTAAAATTCCATCACCTCGGGCATGGCTCTGACCTCGGCGGCGAATCGGTCGAGCCATTGCTGGGAGTGGTCGCCGGTCTCGATCGAGACGAACACGGTGACGCCGAGCCCGATCTTGTCCTGATCGACCAGTGCCACTCGCCGCTGAATCACCCCCTCGGCTTCCAGCCGTTGGATGCGTTTCCAGCAGGGAGTCGAGGACAGGCCCACCAGACTGCCGATCTCGGCGACCGAATGGGAGGCATCCTGCTGCAGAAGAGCGAGAATCTTGCGGTCGATGGCGTCCATCGCGGCAAACCCTGCGAGCGAAATAAATGCAATCTCGACGGGGGTGGTAGAATGATCTCTTCGCTTCCCGGCGTTTTTGAGGTGTATCTAGAAGACTATTCTCCCGCAACTGAAATTCGTCGACAGCGCGCTGCCCTGCCAGCTTGCGGGGCGCGCCGCCCTTTAGCTTCTCGCCAGCAAGGCGTCGACCTCGGCGCGGCGCGGGGCTGCCATGCTGCCGCCCAGCCGCGTGCATTTGAGCCCGGCCGCGGCCGCGGCGAACCGCAGCGCCGCGACCACCTCGCGGCTTTCCGCGAGCGCGAGCGTGAACGCGCCGTGGAACACGTCACCCGCGCCAAGGGTGTCGATCGCCTCGACCGCGAACACCGGGCTCTGGCGCAAGGCGGCGCCATCGCGCCAGAGCACGTCGCGCGGGCCCTGGGTGACGGCGAGAAAAGACGGTGTCCTGGCGGCCATCGCGGCGAGCGCGGCGCCGAGGTCGTCGAGACCGCTGGTGGCCCGCAGACACTCGCTCGAAAACACCACGTGGGTGGCAATCCGGAACAGCTCGTCGGACATCTGCGTCGGTCGGTCGGCGTCGAGCACCACGGTGAGGCCGCGCGCGCGCGCCGCGACGCAGATCGGCCGCACGAATTCGGGAAAGCGGTTATCGGTGACCACGGCGTCGGCGTTTGCCACCAGGCTCGCCGGGTCGGTGGGCGTCGCGGCGGCGAGCCGAGGATCGCAGTGAGTCACGATCATGCGATCGCCGCGCGCGTCGATGAAGATCGCGGAGAGCGCCGTCGCCACGCCGGCAA
>VAZL01000559.1 GCA_005883445.1 Alphaproteobacteria bacterium
CATTCAGAAGAAGCTCGCCGACATGCAGACCGAGATCACGCTCGGCCTGCACGCGGCGCTCCGGCTCGGGCGGCTATTGGAGCAAGGCCGGGCCGCGCCGCCGGCGGTGTCGCTGCTCAAGCGCAACAATTGCGGCAAGGCGCTCGAGATCGCGCGCGTGGCGCGCGACATCCACGGCGGCAACGGCATCGCCGACGAGTTCCACGTGATGCGCGTGCTGTGCAATCTCGAAACCGTCAATACCTACGAAGGCACGCACGACATCCACGCGCTGATCCTCGGCCGCGCCCAGACCGGCATTCAGGCATTTTTCTAATCGCGCCGGGCAGGTTCACCGCCGCGATGCCGCCGGCGACAACGCGCCGTCAGCGCCCATCGACGCGGCCAGTCTACTTGCGTTGCGACGCGAGCTCGGTGAGGCGGCCGACCATCGTGCTTTGTGGATCCGCCAGCGCATCGATTACGGTGAAATGGTTCATGCCGGCGATGGCCTCGTAGCGGGTTTGCGCGCCGGCCTTGCCCCAGCTGTCGGCGACGATGCGGCTCTGGCGCAAGAACTCGCTCGACTCCATCCCGCCGACGACGGCGTCGAACACGCGCCCCTTCGGCGCCGGCCAGAACAGCGGCGAAACGCGGCGGGCCTCGGCCTCGTCGAGGCGCAGATCCTGCGCCATCGTAAGCCCGACGAGCGGCGTGAGATCGAACAGACCGGAGATCGAATAGGCCGCGGGCACGAGATCGGGCGGCGCCTTCGGATAAAGCGCCTGCCAGTCGGTCGCCACCATGGCGCCGGCGAGATGTCCGCCGGCGGAGTGGCCGTAAATCATCATGCGCTGACCGGTGCGCAGCCACAGGAACAGGCAGGCGCGCCGGATCTGATCGATGATCTCGGCGAGGGTCACCTCCGGGCAGAGATCGTAGCCGACGACCGCGACCGCCACGCCGTGGGCATTGAGCCCGCGCGCCATGTGGCTGAACAGCGATGGGTCGAGCGAGCGCCAGTAGCCGCCGTGGACGAACAGCGCGAGCGGCGCGAGCACGCCGGGGCGAGGCGAAAACAGGTCGATGAGCTGGCGCAGTGACGATCCGTAGCTCAGTCCGAGCTCGGCGCGCCGCTCCTTCATCGCTTCGGCCCGGTAATCCTCGCCCGCGCGCGCCCAGCGGGCGAAGATTTCGGGGTGCTCGGGTACGCGGGCGCGGTTGTTGTATTCGGCCTCGTAGTCGATCGGCATGCGCTCTCCCCCGGTGCCTCTCTATCACCTCTTTCGGCTTGCGGGGAGAGGGAGGGAAAAGCGACCCGCTTTGCCTTTCCATGAATCGCGGCTATCTCTGGCGCCATGAAGGTCGATGGCAAACATACGCGCACCATCTGGGTCGAGGCCGACGGCTGGTCGGTCGGCATCATCGACCAAACGGCGCTTCCGCACCGGTTCACGACCGTCCGCCTGGCGACGCTCGCGGACGTGGCGCGCGCGATCGCGACCATGCAGGTACGCGGCGCGCCGCTGATCGGGGCGACGGCGGCCTATGGGGTCGCGCTGGCGCTGCGCGCCGATGCGTCCGATGAGGCGCTCGAGCGCGCCTGCGCCACGCTTCTCGCCACGCGTCCCACCGCCGTCAACCTCAAATGGGCGCTCGACGAGACGGTGGCCGCCGTGCGCAACCGTCCGCGGGAGGAACGCGTGGCCGCCGCCTATCGCCGCGCGGCCGAGATTAGCGACGAAGACGTGGCCATCAACCAGGCGATCGGCCGCCACGGCGCGAAGCTCATCGCCGCCATGGCCGCGAACAAGCAGCCAGGCGCGCCGATGCAAGTGCTGACCCATTGCAACGCGGGCTGGCTCGCGACCGTCGATTTCGGCACCGCCTTGGCGCCGGTCTACGTGGCGCACGATCAGGGCGTCGCGCTCCATGTCTGGGTCGACGAGACGCGCCCGCGCAACCAGGGCGCCGCGCTCACCGCGTGGGAGCTCGGCCAGCACGGCGTGCCGCACACGGTGATCGCCGACAATACCGGCGGCCACCTGATGCAGCACGGCATGGTCGACATGGTGGTCGTGGGGGCGGACCGCGTCGCCGCCAATGGCGACGTCTGCAACAAGATCGGCACCTATCTCAAGGCGCTCGCGGCCAAGGACAACAACGTGCCGTTCTATGTCGGCTTGCCGTCGCCAACCATCGATTTTTCCGTGTCGGACGGACTTACCGAGGTGCCGATCGAACAGCGCGGCGCGGACGAGGTCGCAACCATGACCGGCCGCACCGCCGATGGGCGCGTCGAGACCGTGCGCATCGTGCCCGAGGGCTCGGCCGTGGCGAATTACGCCTTCGACGTGACCCCCGCGCGCCTCGTCACCGGGCTGATCACCGAACGCGGCATCGTTGCGCCGCGCCGCGCCGCGCTCGCCGCCGCCTTCGTTGAACGCGTGCAGGGGCCGTCGCGGTCGATCGCGCGCTGAGGCAAACTTTGGCTTGCTCTCCGGCCGCCCCTGGCGAAGCGCGCGCCTCTCGTTAACGACCATGGGCATTGATGCAATGAGGGCGCAAGGAGTGCTGGCGCACGCCTGCCGGATATGATCCCCTGTGCGCCGACCGGGCTGGGAGAGCAGCGTGCGTGGCGTTCGGTTTCGGCGTGCAACCACAAGCGTACCCTTGCCGGGGCTATTTCATTCCATGAGCATCAGCTCGCTCGCCGCCGTTCTGCCCGTCGACGGCCGGCAATCCTCGACTGCGCTCGCGGTCGCGCGCGGCACCACGCGGCTTCTGCATTCGCTTGGGTTTTCGGTGGTGAGCGAATTGCCGTTGGCGTCGGGCCGGCGCGCCGATCTCGTAGCCCTCGGCGCCGACGGCGAATTGTGGATCGTC
>VAZL01000560.1 GCA_005883445.1 Alphaproteobacteria bacterium
TCCGCCCGTCGCCCATGACGCCGACCGAGCGGATCGGCAGGAACACGGCGAAGGCCTGCGCGACCTGATCGTACCAGCCGGCGCGACGCAATTCCTCGATGAAGATCGCGTCCGCACGGCGCAGCAGCTCGGCACGCTCGCGCGTCACCTCGCCCAGAATGCGCACGCCCAGGCCCGGGCCGGGAAATGGATGCCGGAACACGAGCTCGCGCGGCAAGCCCAGAGCGACCCCGAGCTCACGTACCTCGTCCTTGAACAGCTCGCGCAGCGGCTCGAGTAACTTGAGATGGAGCGTATCGGGCAGCCCGCCTACGTTGTGGTGGGACTTGATCGTATGCGCTTTCTTCGTCTTCGCACCCGCCGATTCGATCACGTCCGGGTAGATCGTTCCCTGCGCGAGCCATCGGGCGCCGGAGACTTTCTGCGCCTCCGCCTGGAAGACATGCACGAACTCACGGCCGATGATCTTGCGCTTCTCTTCCGGATCGGTGACGCCGGAAAGCGCACGCAGAAACGCGTCGCTCGCGTCCACGCAATCGACCTTGACGCCGAGATGCCGCGCGAACGTGTCCATGACCTGGTCCGCTTCCCCCTGTCGCAGCAGCCCCGTATCGACGAAGATGCAGGTCAGCTTGTCGCCGATCGCGCGATGGACGAGAGCCGCGGCGACGGAGGAATCGACGCCGCCCGACAGGCCGAGAATGACCGCATCGGCGCCGACTTCCGAGCGGATCCTGGCGACCGCCTCGTCGGCGTAGCCCGGCATCGTCCAGTCGCCGGCACAACCGCAGATATCCTTGACGAAGCGCGCGAGAATCGCCTTGCCCTGGAGCGTGTGCGTGACCTCGGGGTGGAATTGCACGCCGTACAAGCGCCGCGACTCATCCATCATCGCCGCAATCGGCGTCGCGGCGTTGCTCGCCATGACCGAGAAGCCAGGAGGCAGCGCAGTGACCTTGTCGCCGTGACTCATCCAGACGTCGAGCAGCCCGTGTCCCTCGGCATTGGCGCGATCCTGGATGCCGGAGAGCAGGCGCCCATGGCCCTGCGCGCGCACTTCCGCGTAGCCGAACTCGCGCACCCGCCCGTTCTCCACCGCGCCACCCAGTTGCGCCGCCATCGCCTGCATGCCGTAACAAATGCCAAGTACGGGCACCCCAGCCTGCCACGCCGCGTCCGGCGCGCGCGGCGTATCGCCTTCGGTCACGCTCTCGGGTCCGCCCGACAGGATGATTCCGGCGGGCGCAAAGTCGCGGATGAACGCGTTGCCGACATCGTAGGGATGGATCTCGCAATACACGTGCAGCTCGCGCACGCGGCGCGCGATGAGCTGCGTGTATTGGGCGCCGAAATCGAGGATCAGGATCTTGCAATGCATGTGCGAGTATCAGGCCGGGCGCGCGACGCGCCGAAATGCAAAATGGCGTCTTGCCACGACGAGCGCGATGGCCTGGAGGGCGGCGCTTACGAAGAAGGTCACGCCGACCTTCCAGTCGGACGGCGGCAGATGGCTGACCTGCGCCAGCAGCGGCGTCCCGATAGCGGGCGCGACGACGAACATGATGCTTTGGATCGAGTTGAGTGCTCCCATGGTGACGCCTTGCTCCCGCGGCCCGACTGCGTTGGAGACGATTCCCTGCAGGGCCGGCCCGGCGGCGAAGGAGAGAAAATTACCGACGATGATTGCGTACATTATCCAGCCCTGCGGCGCGAGTCCGTACAGCAGGTAGGCAATCGCGCCGACCGAAAGCCCGGTGAGCGCGAGCCGCACCTCGCCGAACCGGCGCAGCAACGGCCCGAGCAGCGCGCCCTGCACGACGGCCGCGACTACACCCACGCAGAACAGGGCGAAGCCGTTCTCGCGCGGTCCCCAGCCGAAGCGGAAGTGCGTGAAGAGAACCCACGTCGTCTGCAGGATCAGCTGCGCGAGCACGACCAGCGCGAAGACGAGCACCAGGCGTCCGATCTCGCGGTGCCGGGACAGCGCGAGCAGCGCAGAGAAAGGGTTGGCCCGCCTGAGCGCGAACGCGGCGCGGCGGTCTCGCGGCAGCGATTCGGGAACGACGATCAATCCGTAGAGCCCGTTGAGCAGCGACAGGCCGGCGGCCAAGTAAAAAGGCAAATGCAGATCGATGCTGCCGAGTAGCCCGCCGAGCATCGGCCCGAAGATGAAGCCGAGTCCGAACGCGGCACCGATCAACCCGAAGCTCTTGGCGCGGCCCTCGGCTGAACTGATGTCCGAGGCATAGGCGCTCGCCACGGAAAAGCTCGCCCCGGTGACGCCGCCGATCACGCGCGCGAGCAGCATGAACGCCAGCGACGGGGCGACGGCGAGAAGCAGATAGTGCAGCCCGAGCCCGAAGATCGAGGCGAGGATCACGGGACGCCGCCCGAAGCGGTCGGAGAGCGCGCCCAGGAGCGGTGCGCAGAAAAATTGCATCAGCCCGTAGACGACGACGAGCACGCCATACCAGTACGCTTGTAGCTCCCGACTTGGCGTAAAAGCGCCGACGAGCATCGGCAGAACCGGCATCGCGAGTCCGATACCGAGCACATCGATGAATACAACGATGAAGATGAAGGGCAGCGCGGCGGCGCGGCGGCCTGGGACGGGCGATTCAGGCACGTACGGTCCTGCCGGTTTCACTCAACTCGGTAATTCGGGGCTTCCTTGGTGATCTGCACGTTGTGCACATGCGACTCGCGCATGCCTGCCGTCGTGATTTCGACGAATTCGGCACGACTGCGCATCTCGTCGATGGTCGCGCAGCCGCAATAGCCCATCGCGGCCCGGACTCCGCCCATTAGCTGATGGATCACTGCCGCGAGCGCGCCCTTGTACGGCACGCGTCCCTCGATGCCCTCGGGCACGAGTTTTTCGGCCGCGTCGTCGCCCTCGGCGTCCTGGAAATAACGGTCGCTGGAGCCCTGTTGCATCGCCCCCAGCGATCCCATGCCGCGATAGATCTTGTACGAGCGGCC
>VAZL01000561.1 GCA_005883445.1 Alphaproteobacteria bacterium
CGAGTGGATCGCTGTCGTAGGCGCGATCGCCGATCAAATTCTCCGGCTTGGCCTCGATCATGTAGAAGTCGAAGCACAGCTGTACCAGCCGAACTTCGTGGTGATTGGCGGCATGCGTGCTGACCGAGAGCGGCAATCCATGACGATCCACGATTGCCATGATTTTCATGCCTTTCCCACGCTTCGTCGGTCCGATCCCCGCCCCGCCACCCTTCGCCATCACGAACGTCGCATCGATGAAGCATTCCGCTTCATCCAGGGCGCCTTTGTCGCGAAGCTCGTTGGCTACATCCATCAACACTCGCCGCAAAACTTCATCGCGGCACCAGGTTTGAAAGCGCCGATGAACGGATTTGTAGTTCGGATAGCTTTGCGGCAGCATGTGCCACTGCGCGCCAGTGTTGAGTATCCACAATACAGCTTCGAAAACACATCGGGTCGGGATCGGCTTGCGTCCGGGACGTCCATCGGGGATGTGCTCTTCCGGAAAGTGATTCCGGATGCGCTCCCACTGCTCGTTTGTCAGCCGAATCATCCGACATTTATAGCCGATCGACTCCGCCTAGCAATTTTGAGATAGGTTCTACTCAATCGCTTTGCAGCCTTCCTAGTGATTGCGGTCGATGATAATGCACATTTGAAGCAGATCCACGTGAGGTTTGGTAAAAAAATTTCGAACATGTACCGCGGCCCAATAAGAATTGAGGGAGAAAAGAAACCGATAGATGCTCACCATCGGTTTTTGGAAGGGGCATACGGCCGACACAAAGGAAAAAGAAGAAATCACACGAAGGGGTTCGGAACTACTGGCTATTTTGTCGGGACAAAGGAGGCGGCACAGGTCTCGCGATCAACCCTGTTCGATGGCGACAGGATCGAGGTTATTGCCAGGTTCTCGGTTGCCGGAGGGGACCCATCGGCATCCGATTCTGAGCGGAGCCCTCGTGGCATGGGTCTAGAATTCCGCCTCAAAAACGGCGCCTTGCATCACATCACTATGATACATACGCCGATGTTCTTCGCGAGAACGCCTTCGACGTTTCTGGACAAATTCCTGGCTCTCACTAAGGACGCGGCTACGGGAAAAGCTGATCCGAGCAAGCTCGCCGCCTTTATGAAGCAGCATCCCGACAACGCTGCGCAGTTTCATTTTCTGGAGACGAACAATCCGCCGGCAAGCTACGCCAATTGCCCCTTCTATGGAATACATACGTTTCGCTTCGTTGATCACGCAGGAAAGACGACGAATGTGCGCTGGCGTTTCGTGCCGGAGGACGGAGAAAAATGGCTTACCGATGCGCAGCTTGCGCAAGCGCCCCGAGAGTTTCTTGAAGCGGCCTTCCGAGACCGCGTGAAACAAGGCCCAGTTCGCTGGGAGATGATTGTGACGATTGGAGAACCGGGCGATTCCGAAAATGATCCGACGGTTCTGTGGCCGGCGGGAAGGCGCGAAATCAAGGCCGGTACACTTACGCTCACTTCGTTTGCGCCAGATCAAGCATCGGGGGCCTATAAGATCAACTTTGATCCCATGCAGATGGCCGATGGTATCGAGCCGACAGATGACCCGGTTCTGCGCTTCCGCTCGCCCTCCTATGCCATTTCACACTCCAGGCGCCAGACGGAGGTCAGTGAACCAGAAGCGAGCGGCCAACGGTAGGCACCGCCAGTACTCGCGAGTTTTCACGTCGGCTATGTCGGGCATTGGCAGTGCGCCCGAAGGCGCAAATCATCAGTGGAGGAGGAATCCACCCGGAGAGCTGTCGATTGATCCGGTAGCTGCTGAGTGATCCGCACGGCTGGAGTGGATCAACTTACTGATTGGGCGCGAATCGCGTTGGAAGGAATATGTGCAATGCTACCTAAGACGATGATCGTTTTGGCGACGGCTGCTGCCCTCAGCGCTGGATTGACCGCTGAAGCGTTCGCGCGCGGCGGAGGTGGCGGCGGTGGGGACGCCGAGTCGAGACAAGGTCAAATTCCATGCTGACACGCGTTGCGATAGCGACGGCGGCAGTCCTTTTGGGTTGCGGCTCTGCTTATGCGCAAGCCCCCCTGAATGTGTCCCCCCTCCCGCCGCTTGGGATAACCTCGCCGCTTGGCATTCCCAATGCGCCGGTCGGGCACACCGGAATTCCCATAGGCGCGATCGAACTCGCGACCCCCGGCGTCAGTCCGACCACATTCGGCGCCTCGCCCTTGATCGGCGCAACATGCGCCGGCGCTTCACCGGCGCCCACGTCCGCCATCACGTCAAGTCCGATGACGGGCGCATCTGCCGGGATGGGAGCTTCTACCGCCGCGGGAACTCCGACGACAGGCGCGTATGCAGCGACGGGGAACTCCAACACGACATTGTCTGGCAGCGCGCTCTTTGACGGCGGCGGCATGACAGCCACCGCGCCGGGGCCGTGTGCGGCGTCCGCGACGGCATCTGTGCCGCTCGCTTCCTCGATGGGTCCCGGCTCGTCCGTCGGCCCGGTTGGCATTCCGCTAGGCTCGACCGAGATCGGAGGGGGAGGCCTCAGCCCTCCATCCGTTGCGCTGAATCCTAATCCGTCGGCGCCCGCTATGAGCTTGCTGACGCCTCTCGGCGGCATGACGCCGCCCTCGACTCCTTCGGTGTCGGCCGCGCCGAGCACGACCCCATGCCCGACCACCCAGACGGGTGTCCCTACCATCCAGGGTGTGCCGACGACCTTCGGAGCGCCTTTGACGGGCCTAGCCCTGGGCACGGAGGCGACGACCGGTTGCCACCGGCTGCCCGTGACCAATCTCGGATGAGCGCGACGTGCGATTGCCGCGTAGGCGGCTCCGAGCGGGCCGCATATCGCGCTCAACGCCGGTCTAATAAGACAGTTTCAGAATCGGACGCGCAATCCAACTGTGGGATCGATGTTGTTGCGCTCAAGATAGCCGTTAGCCAATCCGCTATTCACTTTCGAGAACATCAGCCCGGCGTAGAGATCCCACTTCGGGGCAAACTGCCAATCGATAACGCCGGAGATCGCGTTAAACGTACCGGCGCATTGCGAGTGCTCGCTGCCGGAGCAGGGCAACGGCCCCGCGGTGGGAGTGCCGTAGTAAGAATTCTGAGTGTAATGGTAATAGGCGGCGATTACGTCCAACTTGTCGGTAACGGCGTATCTCACCCCGGTCCACATGATCTGGAGGATCTTGTTGCCGAAACCGTCGCGGCCGAAGGCCGTATTGGTGATGTCCGTGTTGTTGAACACGACGCAGCCCTCGCACAGAAAATTGCCACCGATATCGGTAAAACCGGTCTGCCGATCGCTCGGGGCCATGTACGTAATTCGTTCGTAGCCCGCGTAAAGCTTGAGCCGTTGACTTGAGTATTTGGCCAGCAGCAACACCGCGTAGTTGTCTGAGATGGTGGCGGTGAGCGCCTGCGGCAGGAACGGCGGTATCGGCACCCCATTGGCATCGTTGCTTCCTGGCCCAAGCGCGAGCGACACTGCATCTCTGACATAGCTGTAAATTGCGTCGAACGAGAGCGCACCTTTGCTCGAGGTCGGGATGTCGGCACCGATTTGGAACTGATATGCACCATTGGAGGCGTTGTTCTGGGCGTAACCACCGAACTGCCACAGCGCCGCCGCCCGCAAGTGGCCGAGGCCGATCCGGTATTTCAGCGCCGTCGAGTGTCTGCAGTTTTCGGTATTCCCACCGCCGCAGGTTTCCCCTTTGATGGGTGAGAAAGCGTAGGAACCGCTCAACGGATCGTAGTCGTAGGCAGCGTCCCGGCTGAGCGCATACTGCCGGAAAACGGTCAAGGTGCCATAAATCGGAGAACTGACGCCGACATAGCCTTGGCCGTTGTACCACTGGCCCGCCCGGCTCGAATCCCGGTTCGCGGTTTGCTGGTTGAGGGGCACGCCGGCATTCGCAGCAAGGGATCCCGGTCCATTGGAGAGCCGCAAGGAATACGGATCGAAGCCAGCGTCCACGGCAAAGACAGCAGAGAAGGTCCCGCCGATCGGCTCGGTTCCTTTGATTCCAATTGTTGAAGTGCTCAACGCGTTGGGCGCAAGGCTCCACTGCGACGACCTGTTTATTTTTTCTATCAGGTACGAGGCCCCGGGGGCGCTACGTGAATCCAACGGGGCGCCGTGGCTCTGCCACCCACCGCCCGCGTCAACTCACAGCTTGTGGCCATAAAATCCCAAAGCCCAGTGCACACCTTGGGGTTTGAAGTTGCGCTCGCTGACAAAGCTTCGATGGGGAAGATGTCGGCGGCCCACACATCGCCTCCGCCCGCCGCGCCAGCGGCTGCGAGGATCATCGCACCAACAATGCCGAGCTTTGTGATGTGAGCCCCCTGCGCGACCCGCTCGCACCTTCAGCTTACTTTTTTCGCCAGGCAAACCCGCCCAGAGCAAGGAAACCAGCAAAATTCCCTGTTGATACAGTCCACATTTGTCCAGGTTTGTTGCCCAACGGCAACAACCTTGATTGAAATGAAGCAACTCTGCGGGGTCGCGAATGATTTACTGGCACATCACGCCATTCGCGGCGGCAAATCAAGAACGGCAGCGCGGTAGTCCGCAGATGGCACGATCCAGTCGTCACCCAATGCGAAGGCATGTTCGGAGCTGGCACAACGCGTCGTTTCGCTGCGCTTCCAATGTTTGGACGCTATTGGAGTAAAAGCGGACATTGCGCCTGCATCGCGGGGGTGTCGATCCGAAGCGATTGACCCTGAACCGACATAAGCGGGGATGACATCTCGCATTTCAGCGAGCCCCTACTAATCCTCGCAAATGCAGTATCCTGTTCCCAGACTCCATGCCGGGAGATAGCCGTTGGCCAATCCCCCATTCGCTTACGTGGACATGATGCCGAGGTAAAAGATCCCACTTCGGCGCGAACAGTCAATCGATAACGCCAGAGATCGCGTTGAAGGTTCCGGCGCATTGCGAGTGCGAAATTCTGCGCAAGATAAAGTTAAACAAGGCAAAAACAGCCTAGCCCAGCGGGGCCAACCTCCACTAACAGTTAGCCGTGCGCGTCCTGACCCTGCGATGTATCTCAACCTTTGCGTGCCACTCTTGCAACGCGGGTCAACACAGGACGCGAAAGCGCGTTACAGGTCGTAACTGCCGCACTGACGCGTTGAATGACGCAACCCGCGCAATGTTTCGCGGGCCTCACAAGACGTTGTCGCGGTCGCGGCTGGCACCGGAGGCACAGCTGTGGCGCCAACCTTTCGCTTATCAGTAGGCTCGCACCTCGCGGCGATCGCGGTCGGCGCTGTTGCCGCGGCAGCATATCTGACTGTCTATTCAAACAGCGCGCAATCGCTCGCAGACTACATCTCGGCAATCTGCGCGAAGTCTTTTGGATCCGCGCCTGCCGCGGAGGCTCCGTACCTCGCCGAGAATGTCAGCGCGATGACAAAGATGATGATCGACATGGGTATCAGGCCGTCGGGCGATGTCGATACCGACTTTGTGGCGATGATGGTGCCGCACCATCAGGGTGCCATTGAGATGGCGCAGACCCAACTCCGTTACGGACGCAATGAGCCACTCCGGCGCATGGCTCAGGAAATCATCGTCACCCAGCTGCAAGAGATCGCTGCAATGCGGTTGTCGCTGGGCCAACCACAGCCGCCGTCGGTACCGTCGCCTGATCAAATCCCGCCCGCGGCAGAGCGATTTGAAAAATCGAGTAATGCACAACATCTGGTAAAGGAGCCGTGATATGGGACGCAGCTTAATTGTGGCCGTTCTGTTGCTCACGACAGCTCTTATCGGTGCCCGCTACGCCGTCGCCGGTCAGGCGCCGTCCGCCGCTTCCGATCCCGACATTTCCATTAGCCATCAAGATCGCGTCTACTCCGCCGAACAGTACTCGAACACTGTCTCCGTCACCGATCCCGTCGACAACAAGCTCCTTGGCACCATCCGTCTTGGCGATCCCCTGCCGGCCAATCTCAGTCCGCTCTATAAGGGCCAGCTGTTGGTGCACGGCATGGGGTTTTCGCCCGATCACCGCACCATTGCCGTTGTCGCCATCGGCTCGAATGCCGTGAACTTCATCGATACCGCGACCAATAGTGTAAAGCACGTAACTTATGTCGGGCGCTCTCCGCACGAAGCGTTCTTTACGAGGGATGGCAGGGAGGTTTGGGTCTCCGTCCGCGGCGAGAACTACGTCTCCGTACTGGACGGCACAACTTACGCGGAGAAGACACGGATTACCGTTCCCAACGGTCCGGGCATGACGATCTTCTCCCCCGACGGCAAATACGGCTATGTCTGCTCCTCCTTTACACCAGAGACCGTAGTCATCACCGTTGCCGATCACAAAATCGTCGGCCGGGTTCCGCAAGCTAGCCCGTTCTGTCCCAACATCGCCGCAACGCCGGACAGCAAGCAGGTCTGGTTTACCCTGAAAGACACCGGCAAGACCCAAGTGTTCGATGGGCAACCGCCATTCGCGCTCTTGAAGACCCTCGACACCGGTCCGATCTCCAACCACGTCAATATCGTGCGCAATGCCAACGGCATGTTCGCCTACGTCACTATCGGCGGGCTCAACGAAGTTAAAGTGTTCCGCACTGACAATTTTGAGCAAGTCGCGACCATTCCGACGGGCAAGTTGCCGCACGGTATCTGGCCATCTGGGGACGGCAGGCGAGTCTATGTCGGCCTCGAGAACGAGGATAAGGTAGCCGCAATTGATACACTAAAGAACGAAGTGATCGCGACACGCCGGACCCGCGGCGAGCGGCGCCACCAACTCGGCAACCAGCAACTTGCAGCCGCTCGGTGTGGCTGGCCAATCGGCGCAGCTGTGGCTCGCGCCGCCGGGAGCAAAGAAAGAGGAGAAACCGCCCACCAGCGTTTCGCTGTCGGATCAGGGCTTGGTGCAAGTATTGGAGGCCGCGGTCACTGGGCTCGAGCCAGGGAAGCCATATCTGCTTGCGGTTGCGACTGAGCCGTCGGGCACCGGCGCTTTAGAACCACTGACAGGGCTTCATGACCAACCCTGCGGGGGCAGCCGTCGTTAATGCAATCGGACCAATCCGTCAGCTGGTGCGCGGCGAGGACAAGATCCGGCGTCGCTACCTGGTGATCCTTCTCGGCACTCCCGATAACCACGGCGCTGCCGTTCAAGTCCAAAGGGAATGAAGGGATCCTGACGCAGCACGGTGACCTGATTTTGCTGCAGTGCAGCGCCGTCGCGGTCACTGCACGTTCGCGGCGCGCTGTCTTTCCTTCCAATAGGCGATGGTCCTCGACCGGAGAGACGGATGGCAGTCAATGCCTATTTCAGCCGAAGAGCGTTGATGCGCGCCACATTCGCCGCGGTCCTATTGCTCCTACCGTTGAGTTGCGCGGTGCTTGCTGCACCGGCTGTGCGTGAAGACACTATCGTCGGTTCACCGCCCGCGCTGGCGCCAGGGCAAGCGCCGCCGCTGCCGCAAGCGGGCCCATTGGCGGAGCCGCGCTCTTCAAATCAGGTCGGCTTTCCCGCGGTCTTGACCCAGTATGTCATCTCGCCGGCCACGCTTAGGCCTGCCAGAATTGCATTGGGTCAGAAGCTGTTCTTCGAGCCTCGGCTCTCAGGTAATGGCACGGTCGCCTGCGCCACCTGTCACGATCCGGCGCGCGCCTTCAGCGACGGCAGGCCCGTATCGATCGGCATCCACGGCCGCGTCGGTCAACGCAACGCCCCAACCGTTCTGAATGCCCTCTATAACAAACATCAGTTTTGGGACGGCCGGGTCACTACGCTGGAGCAGCGGGCGGCACTGCCGATCACGAATCCTTTCGAGATGGGCTCGGCCAGCATCGGCGATGCTGTGTCCAGGATCGCCAGCGACAAGGATTATCAGACCCAATTCATGCAGGCCTTCGGCCGGGGTGTGAATGAGCAGGATATGTTGAGCGCTATTGCAGCCTACGAACGGACGCTGGCTTCGTTCGATTCCCCCTTCGACCATTTCATCGCGGGGGACGCCAACGCCATTAGCGACTCGACCAAACGCGGTTGGAAATTGTTCAATATTAAAGCCCGTTGCCACCTCTGCCATGCTTTGACGGACAATCAGCGGGATCCAACCCTCTTTATGGATAACGATTTTCACAACATTGGCATCGGAATCCTCCGGCATCATGTCGCCCCGTTGGCACAGCAGGCCGAGCGCGAGCTGGCGCAAGGACATCTGCCGGCTATCGACACCGCGGCGATCACGAGCGAAATGTCGGTCCTCGGGCGCTTCCTCGTTACGAGAAAGGAGAGTGATATCGCGTCGTTCAAGACGCCGGGCCTGCGAAATATTGTCGTGACCGGACCTTACTTCCACGACGGGTCGATGCAAACCCTGTGGGATGTCATGGACCATTACAACAAGGGTGATGGAATCACGGACCCCTGGCTCGACAAGGACATGCAGCCGTTGGCGCTGTCGGAGTCCGAGATCGACGACGTGGTGG
The DNA here is from genome assembly GCA_005883445.1 of Alphaproteobacteria bacterium. Classification (GTDB taxonomy): domain Bacteria; phylum Pseudomonadota; class Alphaproteobacteria; order Rhizobiales; family Xanthobacteraceae; genus VAZQ01. The sequence continues at coordinate 8,466 of VAZL01000561.1, forward strand.
CGTTGCTCGCCTCACTGACAAGCCCGCAATACAAGCAAATCGGTGACCAGGAGTATGCGCGGCAACTCGCTACATCCAAAGTGAACCGCCCACAGCGGGACACCGGACGGGCATTCGGCCCAAAGCCGAAGCAGCCACCGCCTCCTCCGCTCTGATTGTTCGTTGAAATTGCCGGAACCCTGCGATCCAAGCTGGGAAACAACGCGCGAAGTTCGGGAGTTGGTCAGTGCGGGGCGCCAAACGTGCAGGCAGTAGGCAAGTCCTCCCCGGTCGCTGGAACAGCCACCCGCGAACCCAGCGACATCAGCGTGGGGGATATCCCGTGCGGTGTCGGCAGCATGGTGGACGATTTTGCTGCTGAATGAGGTCGTGTTGCCCGCGTGGTCCTACGAGACCTCTGCTTCGGCAATGATCTGACGTACTTCTTCGTCGCTGAGTGGCGGGCCAAGGATGTCCATGCCGACATCGCCGGCGACAGCCCTCAACTCGGTCACGTCACTCGCAAGAAGGCGCCGCCGCTCGATATCCTGGAAGAAGCGTTCGAAACCGCTGGGGGTGAACGTCACCGTGAAGCGAATACCTTGGGGACCATAGGCCCGCCAGGTGTGCGGACTAATACCAATCCGCTGAGTGGCTGACTCTAGGGATTCCCGAATCGACCGCGGCATGATTCAAGATGGCAAACTGAGGGGGTTTGCCATGGG
>VAZL01000562.1 GCA_005883445.1 Alphaproteobacteria bacterium
CAGCGCCTTATCAACAGCGCGGCGAAGAAGACTGCCGATGATTTCTTCGTCAAGTTCGCCGCGGCGGTGACGCAACCGGGATGACGACGCCGGCGGGCGCCCAAGTCGCGCGCGCCCAAGTCGCGCGTGCCCAAGTCGGGAGGGCCCAAATCGCGATCGCCGCACACCCTTGACCGGCCTTGCGCCGCAGGTTCAGAGTCGACTTGTTCCAATCCATGTCCCGGGGCAAAATCGACCCGATTTTGACCCGATCCGCCGTCGGTCCCGCCCGTCGGTGCGAAAAACGAGGTCTTTGGCCGGATTTCGAGGAGGAGAGTCATGTCCGCCGTCGCACTGACGGTGAACGGCAAAGCCGTCACCGGTGACGTCGATCCGCGCACCCTTCTGGTGCAATTCCTGCGCGAGGACCTGCGGCTAACCGGCACCCATGTGGGCTGCGACACGTCCCAGTGCGGGGCCTGCGTGGTGCACATCGACGGCAAGGCGGTGAAAGCCTGCACGGTCTTCGTCTGGCAGATCGAGGGCGCCAACGTCACCACCATCGAAGGTCTTGCCGAGCCCAACGGCCCGCTCCACCCCATGCAGGAGGCGTTCCGCGAGCATCACGGACTGCAATGCGGCTATTGCACCCCAGGCATGATCATGACCGCGGTCGATATGGTCAACCGCAAGGGCAATGACCTCGACGATCCCACCATTCGCCACGAGCTCGAAGGCAACCTCTGCCGCTGCACCGGCTACCACAACATCGTCAAGGCCATCGCGGCCGGCGCCAAGGCCATGGCAAAGGGACACGCACAACACCAAACCTAGCGGAGCAGGGCGAAGGCGTCACGGAGGAGATCGCCATGAGCGCGACCGGAATCGGTGCGGCGGTCCGCCGCAAAGAGGACCAACGCTTCGTCACGGGCAAAGGCCACTACACCGACGACGTCAACCGTGCCGGCCAGTGCTACGCCTATTTCCTGCGCTCGCCCCATGCCCACGCCAGGATCAACAGCATCGACAGCAAGGCCGCCGCCGCAATGCCGGGCGTACTCGCGGTGCTGACAGGCGCAGAACTCGCCGCGGACAAGATCGGCAACCTCATTTGCGGCTGGATGATCACGTCCAAGGACGGCTCGCAGATGAAGATGGCCCCGCACCCGGCGATCGCCCACGGCAAAGCCAACTATGTCGGCGATGCCGTGGCGGTCGTCGTCGCGCAGACGCTGGCGCAGGCGAAAGACGCCGCCGAGAAGATCAAGATCGATTACCAAGTATTGCCCGCGGTGGCCGATCCGGCCAAGGCGCAAGGGCAGGGCGCGCCTCAAATCCACGAGGTCGCCGCGCATAACACCATCTATCAATGGCATCTCGGCGACGTGAAGGCGGTCGAGGCCGCGGTTGCAGCTGCAAAGCACGTCACCAAGCTCGACCTCATCAACAATCGTCTGGTGCCCAATGCGATCGAGCCGCGCGCGGCGATCAGCGAATACGATGCCGGCACCGACAGCCTGACGCTGTGGAACACCACGCAGAACCCGCATGTCGCGCGTCTGGTGATGTCCGCCTTCGTCGGGATTGCACCTGAGCATAAGCTGCGGGTGATCGCGCCCGACGTGGGCGGCGGCTTCGGCTCCAAGATTTTCATTTATCCGGAGGAGGTCGTCTGCCTGTGGGCCGCGCGCAAGGTCGGCCGGCCGGTGAAATGGGTGGCCGAGCGCTCCGAGGCGTTCCTCACCGATGCCCATGGCCGCGACCACGTCACGCACGCGGAGATGGCGTTCGATGCCGACGGCAAGGTCACCGCGCTGCGCGTCAAGACCATCGCCAATCTCGGCGCCTATATGTCGACGTTCTCGTCCTCGGTGCCGACCTATCTCTACGGCACCTTGCTCTCCGGCCAGTATGAAATCCCGGCGATCTATTGCGAGGTGGATGCGGTCTATACCAACACCGTGCCGGTCGACGCCTATCGCGGCGCCGGCCGCCCGGAAGCGACGTTCGTGGTCGAGCGGCTGATCGAGGTCGGCGCGCGCGAGATGGGCATCGATCCGGCCGATCTGCGCAAGAAGAACTTCATCAAGAAGTTCCCCCATCAGACGCCGGTGATCATGACCTATGACGCTGGCGATTACCACGCGTCCCTCAAAAAGGCGCTGGAGATCGCCGACTACGCCGGTTTCGACAAGCGCAAGCGTGAATCCGCCCGCCACGACAAGCTGCGCGGCGTCGGCTTCTCGACCTATATCGAGGCCTGCGGCATCGCGCCGAGCCAGGCGGTCGGCTCGCTCGGCTGCGGTGTTGGCCTGTGGGAGTCGGCGGAGGTGCGCGTCAATCCCACCGGCACGGTCGAAGTTCTCACCGGCTGTCACCAGCATGGTCAGGGTCACGAGACGACCTTCGCGCAGGTCGTGTCCGAGCGGCTCGGCATCCCGCTCGACAACGTCAGCGTCGTGCACGGCGATACCGACAAGGTGCAATTCGGAATGGGCACCTATGGCTCGCGCTCGGGCGCGGTCGGCATCTCCGCGATCGTGAAGGCGCTCGACAAGATCGAGGCCAAGGCGAAGAAGGTGGCGGCTCACATGCTGGAGGCGGCGGAAGGCGACATCGTCTTCCAGGACGGCAAGTTCACGATCGCCGGCACCGACAAGTCGGCGGCGTGGGGCGAGGTCGCGCTCAACGCCTATATCGCGCACAAATTTTCCGGCCAGGAGCTGGAGCCGGGATTGAAGGAAGGGGCGTTCTACGATCCAACCAACTTCACTTTTCCCGCTGGCTGTCACATCTGCGAGGTGGAGGTCGATGCGCAGACCGGCGAAAGCGAGATCGTCGCCTGGACCGCGGTCGATGATTTCGGCACCG
>VAZL01000563.1 GCA_005883445.1 Alphaproteobacteria bacterium
CGCCGTGGTGATGAAATAGGCGTGCGGCTGCATCAGCGCGAACTCGCGCGCGCCGATCATGCCGCGGGTGCTGTCGTCGAGCGGGCAGTTGATCGACACGAAGTCGGCGCGCCGCAACAGCTCGTCGAGTGTCACCTTGACGGCGCCGCGCGCGGCGATCGTCTGCTCGTCGAGATAGGGATCGCAGGCGATGACCTGCATGCCGAAGAGACCGCGGCAGAGCTCGGCGACGCGGCGGCCGACATTGCCGATGCCGACGATGCCGATCGTGCGCCCCTTGACGTCATTGCCCATGAAGACGCTGCGGTCGAGCATCGTGCCGCGCCGCAAGGCGTGATTGGTCTGGATGATCTGCTTCGAGAGCATCAGCACCATGGCGAGCACGTGCGTCGCCACCGCCTCGGCGTTGCCGCCGGTCTGGTTGACGACGAGCACGCCGGCGTCGTTGCAGTCCTTGACGTTGACGGTATCGAAGCCGGCGCCGTTGGTGGAAACGATGAGCAGGTTCGGCATGCGCGCGAGCAAATCGCGTTGGACATGGAAGCGCGGCTTGAGCTCGTCGCGTGCCGATCCGATCTGGTAGGCGTGCGCGGCCGCCATGATCGGCCGGGCAACGTCGTCGGCGGTTTCGTTCTCGAGCTTATCGAGCCTGATCTCCGGCCGCTGCGCGATGATGTCGAGATAGCAGGGGTGCGCGACGTAGCGCACGTAAAACACGCGCTTCACGTTGTCCTTCATTTTTTGAAGTCCTCGGTCACTCCGGGTCGATGATTGCGAGTCTGCCGCGGCCTACGCCCGCTTGAGCGCCGGCATCACGTCCTTGGCAAACCAGATGAGCTGCTCCTTGAACTCCTTGGGCGGCAGGCCCTCGGCCCAGTGGATCATGAAGTTTTCGAGCCCGGGATATTTGTCCGCGACCGACTTGATGCCGTCGATGACGTGCGCCGGCGGACCGCAGAACCAGGCCTTCTGCGCGACCCCGTCGCGCAGCGAAGGCACGCCGGCGGGCGCGCCGGGGGTGCCCCAGGTGCGCCCGTGCTCGTCCGCGTAGCGCACGAACCCGAAGGGCGCGAACCACTTGAAGCGCTCGTCGTGCGCGGGCTCGAGCCTGCGCATCGCTTCCGCTTCGCTGTCCGCCAGATAGATGCCGGCGCCCCAAATCATGTCCCCGCCGAGCAGCTTGTGCCGCCCATGCCGCTGGCACGCCGCGTGGTAGGCGCGCACGACGTCGTCCAAAATCTTTTGGCCGTTGAGCGTCACCATCGCCTTGAGGCCGTAGCGCGCCATCAAGTCGATGGTCTTGCCGCTGGCGATCGGCATCCAGATGTCGACCGGCAAGTGCTTGGGCCGCGGAACCACCGTGATTTCTTCGAGGCGATAGCCGCGGTAGTCGACCGGCGGCGGACACTCGTAATACTTGCCTTTGTGATGGAAGGCGTCGTCGTTGAAGCACTTGAGCAGGAGCTCGAGTTGCTCCTCGAACAGCTCGCGATTGGCTTGCGCGTCGAGAAGCGGCGCGCCGAACGTTTCCACCTCGCGCGTGTGATAGCCGCGCCCGATCCCCATGACGACGCGCCCATCGGTGACGATGTCGGCCATGGCGTAGTCTTCCGCCAGGCGGATCGGGTGCCACATCGGCAGGATGTTGAAGGCGCAGCCGAACTTGAGGCGCTCGGTCTGAGTGGCCAGCCACAATCCGAGTTGGATCAGGTTGGGCAGGCACTCGTAGCCCTCGCGCTGGAAGTGGTGCTCGGCCGTCCACAGCACGTCGTAGCCGAGACGATCCATGAGCTGCGCCACCTCGCGCGCGGTGGCAAAGGCCTCCCGCAGGCGTTCCGCGGAATAGCGCCGGTCGTTGGCCGGCGTGCCGGCAAGACCGATGTTGTCGAGCTCGATCTGGCCGACATAGAGCACATGGAAGTTTTTCAGCATCGCGCTATTTCCCCCGCATCAAAGGGTTCGGCAACGCGAGACGGCATCGCGCTGTGCCGGCTCGAGAGCCCCTAGTGCCGCCATTTGATCGAGCACCCCATGCTCGCGGTCTGCTCGAGCGGCCCGCGGCCGGTCTGCGCCACCTGCGTCATCGCCTCGAACAGCTCGCGGCGCGCGCCCGGCATGATGCTCATGCGCGAAGCATCGAGCCGGCCGCGATATTGCAGCTCGTCATCGGCGTTGAAGCCGAAGAAATCGGGAGTGCATTGCGCGTCGTAGGCGCGCGCGACCTCCTGCGTCTCGTCGATCACGTAGGGAAACGTGAAGGCGTGCTCCTGGGCGAACTTTTTCATGTTCTCGAAGGAATCCTGCGGATACGATTGCGTGTCGTTCGGCATGATCGCGATCGTGCCGATGCCGATCGCTTTGAGGGCGTTTGCCTCCTCGACCAGGCGGCGGATGACGGCGCGCACGTAAGGACAGTGGTTGCAGATGAAGACCACCAGCGTGCCCTTCGTTCCGCGCACGTCGTCGAGCGTATAGAGCTTGCCGTCCACGCCTTTGAGCTTGAAGTCGCGCGCCTGCCAGTCCCTCGACGATCCGCAAGTCTCGCTCGGCGGCCTTGCCGAACACTTTCAACGCCGCTTGGTAGCCCTCGCTGTCATGGGCGGCCACGGCCTTTTCCACGCTGTCGAACTCGATCACGACCACGCGCTGGGCGACCCCCGCCTCGTATGCTTTGGCGGCATTGCCGCGGGCAAGAAAGCGCCCGCCGGCGGCGGCGATCGCGGGACCCGCGAGCTTCGCGTAAGCCGCCAATGCATCCGAGTTCGAAATCGAGCGATAGAACGCGATCCAATACGCCTTTGCCATTGCGATCTCCATCAGCGCCGACGTCCTTTCGCCGGGCGGTGGAAAGCTTAGCGGATCGTGCTGACGCTCACAAAGGGCGTCTCGACGTGCGGCCGATTGAGGCCGCTCACCCCATCGAGCGCTTCGAGGGTTGGTCCAAATGCGCGCAATGTCCGAGATCGGGCACAGGCCGTTTCCCGCCGTTTCTTTTTGCGCCGGTCGCGCTACCATGCCGGCAACCGGCCTTACCCGGAGATCGGCCCATGAAAACGCTCACAACGCTCGCCGTCATCGGCGTCCTCGCCATCCTCGGCGTGATCGCCGCCGCGGTGTTTTTCTTCGGCGGCTTCTACAACGTTGCCGCCACGGAAGAGGATCCCGCGGTCGTCAACTGGGCGCTCGTCCACATCCGCCGGGCCTCGATCGCGCGGCACGCGACCGACACGCCGCCGCTGTCGCTCGACGATGCCGCGGTCGTGCAGGAGGGCGCGCGCGCCTTCTCCGAGCGCGGCTGCGTCAACTGCCACGGCGCGCCCGGCGTGAATTGGGCCAAATTCTCCGAAGGCTTGCGTCCCGATCCGCCCGATCTCAAGGAGCTCGTCGACGAACTCAGGCCGCAGGATCTGTTCTGGGTCGTCAAGCACGGCATCCATATGACCGGCATGCCGAGCTTCGGTCTCATCGAGGTGCCGGACCGGGAAATCTGGACCATCGTCGCCTTTCTCAAGAAGCTGCCGAGCGTAACGGAGGAGGACTTCAAGGCTTGGTCGACGAAACCTTGAGGATATCGGGCCCAGCTGCCTATTTCTGATCGTTATCCCAACCGTACTTCTGATGGCGTCGGCGCCGGTCGCCGTCAGGCGATCTCCACGATCTCCGCCTCTTTCTGCGCGACCTCGATCGTGTCCCCGACCTGTTTGCCGAACAGCGCGCGCGCCAGCGGCGAGACGTGCGAGAGCGTCCCGTGCGCGGGGTCGGCCTCGTCCTCGCCGACGATCCGGAAGGTCTGGCGGCGCCCATCGTTGCGGACGATGGTTACGGTCGAGCCGAAATGCACCTTGCTCCGGTCGCTGGGCGTAGGGGCGAGCTGTGCCGTCGCCCGCCGGGCGTTCCAATAGCGCAAGTCGCGCGCCGCGCGCGCCAGCGCGGTGCGGTCGTTCGCGGCCTGTGCGGCGGCGTGCTCCTGCTGCAGGCGCGTGACTTCGGCCTCGATGTGCGCGAGCCCCTCGGCGGTCACCAGGTTCGGGTGCGACGAAATCGGCCGCTCCGGCAACTCTTCGGCGGCGTCCTCCAGCTCTTTGACGAATGC
>VAZL01000564.1:0-2369 GCA_005883445.1 Alphaproteobacteria bacterium
CTTGAGGTCTTGGAGTTTCATTTCCCGCATACGGGGTAGTCCTATGGAGGGGATCGGTGATTGAAAAAGCTGCCGATCGGTACGGAAGGGGAATCGCAGGTCTTGAACGAGGCGTTTGGAGCCCCGATACAACGGCCGGCTCCCGCAGATGGGCCGGTACTCAATGCATTGCCTGCGTTCGGGGAGGTGAACCCAAGATAGGTAAAGACGGTTCCCTGCGCAAGTGGCGCCAACGGCATGTGGACGGCGGCACATGCGCCCAGCGGCTGGGGCGGCGGCGCCCTCAGAACGGCTTCACCACCGCAAGGATGACGATGCCGATCATGAGAATGGTCGGTATCTCATTGAGAATTCGATAGAATTGTTGAGAATGGCGATTGCGGTCGGTGGCGAATTCGCGCACGCAGCGCACAAGGAAACCATGCAGAGCGGAGAGCGCGATAACCAACACCAGCTTGGCATGCAGCCAGCCGGCGGCATAAAACCCCCCCGCCCATGCGAGCCATAGGCCAAGCACCCAACTCACCACCATGGCCGGCGTGATGATCGCGTGGAGCAGCCGCCGCTCCATCACCTTGAAGGTCTCCGACTGTTTGGAGCCGGGCTCGGCTTCGCAGTGATAGACGAAAAGCCGCGGCAGATAGAGCGTTCCCGCCATCCAGGCGATGATCGCGATGACGTGGAAGGCCTTCAACCACACGTACATGCGTCGCTCCGATGCTCATTCCGGCGTGATCTTATGTCCCGCGTACGCGTGCAAGCATCCGCTCCACATGTGCGATCGGCGTCTGCGGCAAGATGCCGTGTCCGAGATTGAAGATGAAGGGCCGCTCGGAAATTTCCCTGCACCGGCACGCGCCACTGGATCTGATCACGCGCAAAAACGGGATCAACCGTCCAATCGAGGCCGACCGCATCGACCGGGACGTCTTCGACGTAGCGCAGGAGCGCGGCGCCGACGCCACGCGGAAATCCGATCACCTTCGCGCCCGGTATCTGGCCGCGTACCTTCGCAATGATGCCTTGGGTGGGACCGACACACCATCGATGGAATTCGTCCGCCGGCAAAACGCCGGCCCAGGTATCGAAAATCTGCACCACATCAGCGCCTGCCTGCAACTGCCGGACCAGATAACTGGCGGATGCATCGACTAGCTTGTCGATGAGCTCGGCAAATCCGTCCGGATCTCCATAGGCAAAACGCCGCGCGGGCTCCTGCTCCGATGTGCCGCCGCCCGCAATCATATAGCTGGCAACCGTCCATGGTGCGCCGCAGAAGCCGAGCAGCGCCACATTCTGCGAAAGCTCTGCTTTGACCCGTTTAATCGTCTCATAGATCGGCGCAAGTACGTCATGATCCACTTGCGCCTTGAGCCGCGTCAACCCTCGGCGATCGGCAATGGCGTCAAGCTGCGGTCCCTCACCTACAGTAAACTGGACCGACTGCCCAAGCGCATAGGGAACCACCAAAATGTCCGAGAAAAGGATCGCTGCGTCGAAACCAAACCGGCGCACGGGTTGAAGCGTCACTTCAGCCGCAAGTTCCGGATTAAAACAGAGCTTGAGAAAGTCTCCCGCCTTTTCCCGCACTCTTCGGTATTCCGGCAGGTAGCGGCCGGCTTGCCGCATCAACCATATGGGGGGCGGACTACGACGCTCATGATCGAGGACATCAAGAAGAGCTTTACTCACCGCACGATCCAGGTTGGCGCTTCCTTTAAATCTAAATCTTAAAGACTCTTGTTGTGATTCTTGTACGGTTGATTGGACTCATACATTGGCGTCCACATGGTATCCACGTCTTGGCAACTTATGCCGCGGCTGTGGGGAGCAAATGCCGTTCCCGTGAAGCAGTCCGGAAGGCGCGGTTTAGCGCTACTTTCGAATGGTCCACAGCGGTGAAATCCAGTGCCCATTCACATTTAACCGACCTGTCAGCCGAGTGTCTTTGAACGCTGTCCCCAAAGCGACGATGTGGAAGGTCTGAGTTACTCGGTCGATTGTGGGCTTGCGCTTGCCCTGCGCCCGTGGCCTTCTCCCCAGAAGTTCACAGTTCGTCCCGTTGTTATCATGCCGCAGCGTGCCAGCAGCTATTTCCACCTTCACCTCGTGTCCGACGCGACCGGTGAGACATTGACGACCGTCGCGCGTGCCGCGACCGCGCAATACACCAAGGTCTCGGCGGTTGAACACGTCTATCCCCTGGTGCGGACACAGAAGCAGCTCGATCGCGTACTGGCCGAGATCGAGGAGTCTCCGGGCATCGTGCTCTACACGCTGCTGGACGACGAACTTCTGCAACGGCTCGAAAGTCACTGCCGTGAGCTGAGCCTGCCCTGTCTGTCGATCCTGGGTCCGGTCCTGCAGCT
>VAZL01000564.1:2386-8951 GCA_005883445.1 Alphaproteobacteria bacterium
CGACGGCCAGCATCTCGAGGATCTGGAGGAAGCCGATGTCGTGCTTGTCGGCGTGTCGCGCACGTCGAAGACGCCCACCTCGATCTATCTGGCCAACCGCGGCGTGAAGACCGGCAATGTCCCGGTCGTGCCCGGGGTCGAGGTCTCCAGGCATGTGGAGGAACTGTCGCGACCGCTTGTGGTGGGACTCTATGCGAGTCCCGAGCGGATCGTACAGATCCGACAGAATCGCCTGCTCGGGCTCAGGGCACATCACGACGGCGATCAATATATCGACCGCAAGGCGGTCGCCGAGGAGGTCGCGTTCTCGCGTAAGCTGTGCGCGCGGCACAATTGGCCGAGCATCGACGTCACGCGGCGCTCGATCGAGGAGACCGCTGCGGCGGTTATGAGCTTTCTCGCCGAGCGTCGTCGCCAGCCGGTCGCTTGAGCGATGCCGCTTTGGCTTGCCGGCGAACCGCTCGTGCTCGCGTCCAAGAGCGCGATCCGCCATGCCCTCCTGCGCGATGCCGGAGTTCCGGTCGAGGTCCAGCCGGCCGATATCGACGAGCGGACGATCGAGCAGCAGAGCCCGGCGCGCGATGCAGGCGAACTCGCCGCACTGCTGGCGCGGGAGAAGGCGCGAACGATTGCCGCTCGCCTTCCTGGCCGGCTGGTATTGGGCGCCGACCAAACCTTGGCGCTCGGCGAGCGGCGGTTTTCCAAACCCGGCGACCGCGCAGGCGCGCGCGCGCAACTCGAGGCGTTGCGCGGCCGAACCCATGAGCTTCATACCGCGGTTGCGCTAATACGAGAGAGCACGATCGTGTTCGAGCACCGCGAGGTGGCGCGGCTCACCATGCGCGCTTTTTCCGACAGCTTTCTCGAATCCTATCTCGATGCCGTGGGGGCTGGGGTCACGGCGAGCGTTGGCGGCTACCAACTGGAGCGGATCGGCATCCAGCTGTTCGAGCGCATCGAAGGCGAGCATTTTGTAATTCTCGGGCTGCCGCTGGTGGCGCTGCTGCAATATCTACGGCAGGCGGGATGGCTGGCGGCGTGAATTGCCGCGCACTCTGGGTTATTCGAGACGGCATGTTCATTCTCGGTCTGACAGGCTCGCTAGGTATGGGAAAGTCGGTGACGGCGCGCTTTTTCGCCGAGCAAGGCGTGCCGGTGCACGACGCCGATGCCGTCGTGCATCGGCTCTATGAAGGGCAAGCCGCGGCGGCGATCGAGGCGGTATTTCCCGGCACCACCGCGGGCGGCAAGGTCGATCGCGAGAAGCTGGCCGCGCGCGTTCTAGGTGACGGCGCGGCGCTGAAACGACTCGAGGCGATCGTTCATCCCCTCGTGCAGGAGGCCGAGCTGCGTCTTCTCGCCGAGGCCGAGGCGCGGGGCGAAAAGGTGGCGGTACTCGACATTCCGCTCTTGTTCGAGACCGGGGGAGAAAAGCGGGTCGACGCGGTGGTGGTGGTCTCAGCGCCGCCCGAAGTCCAACGGTCGCGCGTGCTCGAACGCCCCGGCATGACCGTGGAAAAGCTCGAAGCGATCCTGGCCAAACAGATGCCGGACGAGGAAAAGCGCCGCCGCGCGGATTTCGTCGTGGATACGTCGCGCGGCTTCGAGGCGGCGCGCGCCGACGTGCGTGCGATCCTCGACGCCGTTGCTACAATGCCCAGGCGGCGGCGGTGATTCGTCGCTTCCGCCCATGGCCGCGGGAGCGGATGCGGGAACATAGACATGCGCGAAATCGTGCTCGATACCGAAACGACGGGGCTTGATCCCTTCCAGGGGCACCGATTGGTGGAGATCGGCTGCATCGAGCTCGTCAATCGCATTCCGAGCGGGCAGAGCTTTCATCGCTACCTCAATCCCGAGCGCGACGTGCCGTCCGAGGCCGCCGCCATTCACGGCTTGTCGAGCGAGTTCCTCAAGGACAAGCCGTTCTTCACCGAAATCGTCGACGACCTGGTTGCGTTCATTGGCGACGCGCCGCTTGTTGCGCATAACGCGCTGTTCGATCTCGCCTTCCTCAACGCCGAGCTGGAGCGCGTGGGAAAAACGTTGGTGCCGCGCGATGATGACCTCTGCACGCGCTATGGCATCGACAATTCGCGGCGCACCAAGCATGGGGCGCTGCTCGACGCCGAACTCTTGGCCGAGGTCTATCTCGAGCTGATCGGGGCCCGCCAAGCCCAGCTCATCCTGGTGGACGTCGGCACCAGCGCGATCGGCGCGCCTGCGGGCCCAGTGCCCATTCGCGTGCGACCGACCGCGCTCGCGGTCCGCCTGACCGCCGACGAACGCGATGCACATCTCGCCTTCGTGGCAACGCTCGGCGAAGGCGCGATCTGGTGCGATTATTTGGAGGTGCGCAGACCCGGCGTGAACGCCTGAAGCGCAAGGCTGGCGGGTTTTCCGCCGCGATCACCTGCGGGTCGAATCGCTCTGGCTTGCGCCGTCAAGCAAGCGCGTGGCGAGGGCCGGGATCGCTAGCTCGAGGTGGGCGTTGGCTGCGCCGCCTGCGTCTGGCCCGCGCGCTGCTGATAAAGCGCGACGAAATCGACTGGATCGAGCAGCAGCGGCGGGAAGCCCCCGTTGCGTACGGACGTTGCAACGATCTCGCGCGCGAACGGGAACAACAGGCGCGGACACTCGATCATGACGATTGGCTGCAATGTCTCTGCCGGCACGTTCTGGACGCGGAAAACGCCGGCGAATGTCAGGTCGAAGGCGAACAGGATCGTTCCGGCGCTCTCGGCCTTGCCTTCGAGCTTGAGGGAGATTTCGTAGTCGGTCTGGGCAAGCTGCTGGGCGCTCACATTGATCTGAATGTTGATCGCCGGCTGCGTCTGATTGGGCGCCAAGGAGCGCGGCGCGTTCGGCGCCATTGCCGCCGGTGGTGGCCATCGACTCTACCCTCTCACTACCCTCTCACTGCCCACAATTGCCGCAGTCGGCGGCGTGGCTAACACAGGCGCTCCGGTCGGACAAGGATATCACGCGCCGCGCTTGGACTTACGCCGCCGCCGGCGCCCCCGATCGGGGATTTGGTGCCATTCGCCGGGCTCAAGCTCGAGGACGCGATCGTCGCGCGGGGTACGCCGGGAACTGCGCGCGAACGTCGCGAGTTTTGCCGCGGCCCACCGGCGAACCGTGGGCAGCAACAACGCGGCGCCCAAGAGGTCCGTTATAAAACCTGGAAATATCAGAAGGATTCCGCCGAGCATCGTTGCCATGCCGGGCGTTTCCAAATGCAGTGCTCGAATCCCGTCCCGAGCGAAGGCGGTGCGCAAGCGGTCGAGATCGGCGCGTCCGAACCTTCTGAGCAACAACGCGCCCAGGATGGAGGTGGCGATGAAAAGGCCAGCCGCCCACAACCAGCCGATCAACGCCGCCACCAGGAAGAAGGCGAAGAGTTCGGCCGCGGGGAGCACGAGCAGCCCGATTAATGTCCATTTAACCAAGGACATCGGTCCCATTCCTGCATTCGCTTTGGGCATCAGCCTTGTTGGCGCCACGGTTGGGATCGTCTATGGTCCCGTGGGTGCGACATGCGCCGAAGGTTCGGCGCAAGCCTCTGGATCAGTGCGGTCGCGCACCTACATATTGGTACGGGAACCGATCTCTGCTTCCGCAGATTTCCTATCTGCCGGCTTCCCACTGATCCCGCGGTTCCGTCACGGCGGTCGAGAGCGTGCCAGACGTGTTCGATATCTACACCATCATCTTTTTGGCGCTGGCAGTGTTCATCTTCCTGCGCCTGCGAAGCGTGCTGGGTCAGCGCACGGGTCGCGAACGGCCGCCTTACGACCCCTATTCCGCGCGCGATGCGGTGCGCGGTGCGACCAATGACAATGTGGTGACGCTGCCCGGCCGGGGCGGTGAGCCCGTGCAAAAGCCGGCCGACACGCCTGAGCCAGCCGAACGCTGGAAGGGCATCGCCGAGGCGGGCTCGACCGCCGCCGCCGGGCTCGACGCCATCGCCCGCGAGGACAAGACTTTCGACGCCAAGCATTTCATTGCCGGCGCGCGGGCCGCCTACGAGATGATCGTGCTGGCTTATGCCGAGGGTGACCGGCGCGCGCTCAAGAATCTGCTGTCGCGCGATGTATATGAGGTGGCGATCGACAAGTCCGACATTGCCGGCGTCGAACTGCGCGGGCGCACCGCGCAGATCACGGTCCGTTTCGTCTCGCAGCTGATCTCGGTCACCCGCGACAAGTCCGGCAACGTGATCGAAGGTAACCCCGAAAGAGTCACCGACGTCACCGACGTATGGACGTTCGCGCGCGACCTCTCCTCGCGCGATCCCAATTGGAAGCTCGTCGCCACCGAAGCCGGGCAGTAACCGGGGCGGAACACGATGCCGCTGCGTCTGTGCGTCTTCCTCGGAAGCATCGCTGCAGCCGCGCTGTGGCTCTCGATTCCGGCTTGCGCCGAGCCGGGTGACGAGCCCTTGAAACTCGCCGACAGTCAGCTCGAGCCGGTCAAATGGGATGATGTCGACGGCTGGGCGGCCGACGATCACCTGGCCGCGTTCGCAGCGTTCCAGGTGAGCTGCCAAACCTTTCGCAACGTCAAGCGCCTTGACGACGACCGGCCGATCTACAACGCGCTCCGGGAGGTCTGCCGGCGCGCGGCTGCGGCGCGGCCAAGCAACAAGGAAGCTGCGCGCCGCTTCTTCGAGGACAATTTTCGCCCGGTGCAGATCACGCGTCTCGGCGAGGCGCAGGGTTTTCTAACCGGCTATTACGAGCCGATCGTCGAGGGCTCGCGCTTTCCCAATCCTGAATTTCACGTCCCCCTCTACCGGCGTCCGCACGATCTTGTGGCTGCCGGCTACAAGCCGGGTTCCGGCGACTTTCCCAACAAGGGCGCGCTGATCGGGCGCCGCAACGAGAACAGCGAGATCGTGCCCTACCACGATCGCGGCGCCATCGAGGCGGGCGCGCTTGACGGACAGAAACTCGAAATCTGCTGGCTCAGGGATCCTTTCGAGGCGCTCGCGATTCAAATCCAGGGCTCGGCGCGGGTGATCCTCGAAGACGGGACGCCGCTGCGCCTCAACTACGATTCCCATAACGGCTATCCCTATACGTCGGTCGGCCGGGTGCTCATCGAGCGCAACCTCGTGCCGCGGGAAGAAATGTCGATGCAACGCATCCGCGACTGGATGGCTGCCAATCCCGACGAAGCGCCGAAGGTGCGCGCCACGAACCGTTCGTACGTGTTCTTTCGCGTCACCGGCCTGTCGAACGAGGGCGAGCCGGTCGGCGCGCAGGGCGTTCCGCTGATACCGGGCCGCTCGATCGCGGTCGATAAGATCCACGTCTACGGCACGCCGTTCTTCATCGATGCGAGCTTGCCGATCGAGAGTGCGAAGCCTAACACGCCGTTCCGCCGGCTGATGATCGCCCAGGACACCGGCTCGGCCATCGTCGGGCCGGCGCGCGCCGACCTCTATTGGGGGGCCGGCGATGATGCCGCGCGGATCGCCGGTCGCATCCGCCATCCCGGACGCTTCGTCATGCTGCTTCCGCGCGAGCTCGACATGATCGAGGCCGGCAAGCACATGCCGCTGCCGGTGGCAAAACCGAATATCCCCGAGGCCGAAGTCAAGAAGGAGGAGGGCAAGGCCAAGCAGCAGGCGGCGCGCGAGCTTGACATGATCGAGGCCGGCAAGCAGGTGCCGCTGCCGGTGTCGAAGCCGAAGATCCCCGAGACCGAAGTCAAGAATGAGAAGGGCAAGCCCAAGCAGCAGGCCGGTAAGACCGAGGAGAAATCGAGGGCGAAGAAATTGCGCCGCCAAGTCGGCACCGTGCGATGGCGGCCGCGATCATGAGCGCGGGCGAGGGCAAGTCGCGACGGCTCACCGCCGAGGAGCGCAAGCTTTGGGGCCATTTCACGCGCTCGGTCGCGCCGCTGGGGCGAGGGCTGGTGCCGGCTGCTCCCCCGCCGACGGCCGCGTCGAGCAAGACGAAATCACCGACCCAGGTTCGTCCGCCGGCGCGGGTCGCCGCGGCCGGTGCACGGACCGCGCCCGGGCTCGAGCCGTTCGATCGGCGGCTCAAGCAACGCCTGGCGCGCGGCACCGAATCGCTCGATGAGCGCATCGACCTCCACGGCAGGACCCAAAGCGAGGCGCATGCCGCGTTGCTTTCCTTCTTGCGCAAGGCCCAGAGCCATGGCGCCAAATTCGTCCTGGTGATCACCGGCAAGGGTGGCGGCGCGGGCGACGACTGGAGCGAGCGCGGCGTGCTCAAGCGCCAGGTGCCGCAGTGGTTGAAACTGCCGGAATTCCGCGGCTACGTCGTCGGCTTCGAGGACGCCCATAGCGGCCACGGCGGCGCCGGCGCGCTCTATGTGCGAATCAGGCGTCGGAAGGCAGCAACCAGGCGATGCTCCTGATTCCTGACCTTGGCTTTTGAACCCCGCGATTCAGCGGGTCACGACCACCGTCGTTCCCCAGCCCACGCGGTTGTAGAGGTCGAGCACATCCGCGTTGTACATGCGAATGCAGCCGTAGGAGACGAAGCCTCCGATCGAGCCTGGATTGTTGGTGCCGTGGATGGCGTATTCT
>VAZL01000565.1 GCA_005883445.1 Alphaproteobacteria bacterium
CGTTCAAACTCAACGACATGATTTTTGGCGGCCAGGCCGGCTTCAACTGGCAGGCGGGTGCGTGGGTTGCCGGCATCGAAGCCGACTTCCAGCAGTCGCGCCAGCGCGGACGTGCAGCGACGCTCAATTGCGCCACCGCGGTCTGCAATCCGGCGATCGGCGCGTTCGGCCTCGACGCGCCGGTGACCGTGACGATGGCGCAAAAATTGGAATGGTTTGCAACGCTGCGCGCGCGGCTCGGCCTAACCCCGACGCCGGACTCCCTCCTCTACGCCACCGGCGGTCTCGCCGTCGGCGGGATCAGGACCTCGGGCACGATCACCGGTTCGAGCCTCAACGTGCTCCAGGGCACGACGGTCGACGTCATCCAGCAGGGCACCATCGCCGACGTCGACGAAAACGGCAATCCGATCGAAATCCCCGTCCAGGTTCCGGTCGATATTCCCTTCGTCACCGCGAGCACCAACCCGGCCACGACGAGCTTCGACAGCCGCACGACAAAGGCAGGCTTCGCAGTGGGCGCCGGCGCCGAGGTTCGTCTCGCCGGCAACTGGACGGGCAAGGTCGAGTACCTCTATCTCGATTTCGGCCGCGTCGCGACCGCCGCGACCAATCCGCTGAACGCGACGCCGCTCGCGGTCAACTTCGATTCCCACGTCACCAACCACGTTGCGCGCGTGGGCCTCAATTACAAATTCGACCCGACCGGCGCGGTCTACGCGCCGGCCGATGCAGGCGCGCCCCTGTTGCTCAAGGCGCCGATGCTGGCAGCGTGGACCTGGAGCGGCCTCTATGTCGGCGGCACCATCGGCTACGGCGCCGGCAAGTCGAATACCGACACCACCTTCAGCGACCCGGTGAGCGGGGCGGAGCTGTTCGCGACGAGCCGAGCGCGCAGGCTCGATGGCGCGATCGGCGGCGCCCAAGCCGGCTACAACTGGCTCGCCGGCGGGGTGCTGCTCGCCGGCGTCGAGGGCGACCTGAATTACTCGGGCCAGCGCGCAAAGTTCAACGCCGTATGCCCCGGCGACGTCTGCAATCCTGCTCTCATCGGCGTCGT
>VAZL01000566.1 GCA_005883445.1 Alphaproteobacteria bacterium
AGCCGCGCGCTGGTGAAGGCGGCGCGCACGGGCGACGACTACGCCAAGGTCTACGGCCGCATCCTCGGCCAAGTGAAGGCGCCGGTGATCATCCACTGGCTCGGCGAGATGTTCGATCCCGCGCTCGCGGGCTATTGGGGGCACAAGGATCACTACAAGGCGATGGACGTCGCCGTCGACGTGATCGCCGCCCACCCCGACAAGGTCGACGGCGTGAAGGTCTCGCTCCTCGACAAAGACAAGGAGATCGCCATGCGGCGGCGCCTGCCGCAGGGCGTGCGCATGTATACCGGCGACGACTTCAATTATGCCGAGCTCATCGCCGGCGACTCACGCGGCTATTCCGACGCGCTGCTCGGCATTTTCGACGCGATCGCGCCGGCGGCCGCCGCCGCGCTCGGCGCGCTGACCCGCGGCGACGCCAAGACCTTCCACGACATCCTGGCGCCGACGGTGCCGCTCTCGCGTCACGTGTTCAAGGCGCCGACGCGCTTCTACAAGACCGGCGTGGTGTTCATGGCGTATCTCAACGGCCTGCAGGATCATTTCACTATGGTCGGCGGCCAGGAGAGCGCGCGCTCGACGCTGCATCTCGCCGAGCTGTTCCGCCTCGCCGACGCCGCCGGCCTCATCGCCGATCCCGACCGCGCCGCGCTGCGCATGCGCGCCGTGCTGGCGACGCGCGGCGTGGAGGCGTGATGCGCGTGCGATGGCTCGTTGGGTTCCCCTCCCCCTTGTTGGGCTTTGCACCCGCATGCGTCACCCGCGGGCTTGACCCGCGGGTCCATCTTCTTCGCAAGAAGATGGATCGCACCGCAACTCGGGCTTGCCCGAGTTGCGCAGTATTAAGCGCCGCAAGTCGGGTAAACCCGACTTGCGATGTCAAGCCCGGCGATGACGACCGAACGGCACGGAACTACGAATAATGCGCGACCTCTCGCACGATCGCGCGCTGCTCTCGATCAACTCGATGACGGTAAAGGCGTGGTCGCTGCAACAGCTGATCGAGGGCTGCGCCCGCGCCGGCATCTCCGCGATCTCGCCCTGGCGCGACATCGTGCAAGCGTGCGGCGCAGAGCGCGCGGGCAAGCTCATCCGCGCCCACGGCATGACCGTCACCGGGCTCTGCCGCGGCGGCATGTTCCCCGCCGCCGACGAAGCGGGACGCCGCGCCGCGCTCGACGACAACCGCCGCGCCGTCGACGAAGCGGCCGCGATCGGCGCGCAGTGCCTCGTGCTCGTGGTCGGCGGCCTGCCGAAAGGCTCGCGCGACATCGCCGGCGCGCGCATGCAGGTGCGCGACGCGTTGCACGCGCTTCTGCCTTACGCGCGGCAGGCGCGCGTGCCGCTCGCGATCGAGCCGCTGCATCCCATGTACGCCGCCGACCGCGCCTGCGTGAACACGCTCGCGCAGGCGAACGACCTCTGCGACGAATTGGGCGACGGCGTCGGCGTCGCGGTCGACACCTATCACGTCTGGTGGGACCCCGATCTTAAGCGCGAGATCGCGCGCGCCGGAGAAAAGATCCTCGCCTACCACGTCAACGACTGGCTCCTCCCGACCAGCGACCTCCTGCTCGACCGCGGCATGATGGGCGACGGCGTGATCGATCTGCGCACAATCCGCGCGATGGTGGAGGCGGCGGGCTATCGCGG
>VAZL01000567.1 GCA_005883445.1 Alphaproteobacteria bacterium
CGATCATGATGCGGCCGGAGCTGGAATAGGTGAGTTCGCCCGGTCCGAGCGACGGCAAACGGTCGATGTTCGGGATCTTGTCCGCCGACACGACGACGCCGGTCGAGCCGGTATCCATGACGGCGTCGTAACTGCGTCCTCCAAACGAGATGCGCAAGAGCGGTGACGTGGCGATGTCGTCACGCGGGCCGGGCGCGTTGACGTAAGAGAGATAAGCCTCGCGGTCGTAGGCGTCGTAGCGGCCCGGCGAGCCGGCGGCGGCCGCAGCGATGCCGAGCAGCAGCCACGCGATCGCGGCCTGCGCCATCGGCGGCCTGGTCAAGGCTGATCTCAATGCCAATACGGCGGATAGCCCGAGTGGCGGTCCTCGGCCTCGAGCAGGCGCAGCATCGCGGGCCATTCCAGCACGCCATAAGGGCGGCGCGTGCCGGGCTGATAGAGGTGCGCGGTATGCGCGAGCACGTTCTCGCCCGGCATGACCAGCTCGGTGCGTGCCGCCATGGCGTCGACCTGCGAGCGGCAGGACAATTCGAGCTGATACATGGTGTTGAACGCCTGCTGGATGGTCGCCCCGCAGGTCAGCAGGCCGTGGTTGCGCATGACCAGCGCATCGTGCGGGCCGAGATCGCTGACGATGCGCTCGCGCTCGTCGAGATCCACCGCCGGCCCCTCGTAGTCGTGATAGCCGATATGGCCGACGAACCGGATCGCGGTCTGCGACAGCGGCAGCAGCCCGCATTTCATCGCCGACACCGCGATGCCGGCGCGGGTATGGGTGTGCAGCACGCAGGCGACGTCCGGCCGCGCCTTGTGGATGGCGCCGTGGATCACGTAGCCCGATTTGTTGATGCCGTAGTCGGTCTCGGGTTTCCAGATGATCTCGCCCTCGATGTCGATCTTCACCAGGCTCGACGCCGTGATCTCCTTGTAGAGCATGCCGTAGAGGTTGATCAGCAGGTGGTCCTTGCTGCCGGGGATGCGCGCGGTGATGTGGTTGTAGATGAGGTCGGTCATGCCGTATTTGTCGACCAGGCGGTAGCAGGCGGCGAGATCGACGCGCGCTTGCCACTCCTGGGCCGAGACCTCGGCGCGGATCGACTTGAAGTCGGTCGTGTAATTCATGGATAGTCCGTGCTCGCTCGCCGCCGAAAGGCGGACGCCGGGCAGCATAGTGCCAGCTGATGGCCAAGGCCAAGGCAAGAGGGAGGGCCCGCCGTGGCGATACGCGACATCCTGCGCAACAACGTCAAGGAGAAGCTCAAGCGGGACGAGGTGGTGGCGTCGATGACGGTGCGGCTCATCCGCACCGTCGAGATCGCCCGCATCGCCCGCACCGCCGGCTTCGACACGCTCTATGTCGATATCGAGCATTCGAGCTTCTCGCTCGACACCTGCGGCCAGATCTGCATGGCCGCGCTCGAAGCGGGGATCGCGCCGTTCGTGCGCGTTCCCGCCAACACGCCGGACTATGTCTCGCGCGTGCTCGACGGCGGCGCGCTCGGGGTGATCGCGCCGCACATCCGCTCGGCGGACGAGGCCAAGGCGGTCGTGAGCGCGGCCAAATTTCCTCCGCTCGGCGAGCGGTCGAATGCCGGCGGCCTGCCGCATCTGCATTTTCGCTCGTTCCCGGCGGCGGAGGCCTGCGCCGCGCTCAACGACGCCACCATGGTCGTCGTGCAGTTCGAGAGCGCCGCGGCGCTCGACCGCGCCGAGGAGATCGTGGCGGTCGACGGCGTCGACATGGTGCTTCTCGGCCTCAACGACCTGTTGGCGGATTGGGGCATTCCCGGAGAGTACGACCATCCCCGCGTGCGCGAGGCCTATGCCAAGACCATCGCGGCCTGCCGCAAACGCGGCAAGCACTGCGGCGTCGGCGGGCTCGCCACGCGTCCCGATCTGGTGGCCGAGTTCGTGAAGATGGGCGCGCGCTACGTCTCGACCGGCACCGACCTCGCCTTCCTGTTGAGCGCCTGCGCCGCGCGCGCACAACAGGTCAAGGAGATCAAGCTCTGATGTCGGCGCCTCCTGCGCTCGAAGCCGCGCGCCTCTACGTCGAGGCCGGCGCGGCGGATGCCTTCGCGCGGCGCCTGCTTCTCGCCCATGGCGTGCCCGAGCACGACGCAGCGATCGTCGCCGCCTGCCTCGTCGGCGCGGATTTGCGCGGCGTCGACACCCACGGGCTCTGCCGCCTGCCGGGCTACCTCGACCGCCTTCGGCGCGGGCTGATCAATCCGCATCCCGTGCTCGAGCCCGAGCGGGTCACGCCGGTCGCGGCCGCGTTGGATGGACAGAACGGTTTCGGCTTCGTGGTCGGCACGCGGGCGATGCAGGAGGCGATCGCGATCGCGCGCGAACTCGGCGTCGGCGTGGTGTCGGCGCGCCGCAGCACCCATTTCGGCATGGCGGCTTCCTATGTGCTGCAGGCGCTCGACGCGGGATTGATCTCGCTCGTGTTCAGCAACGCGTCCCCCGCCATGCCGCCCTGGGGTGCGCGCACCGCGCTGCTCGGCACCAATCCGTTCGCGGCGGGCGCGCCCGCGGGCCGCCACCCTCCCTTCCTTCTTGATATGTCGCCGGCGGTGGCCGCGCGCGGCAAGATCCGCCGCGCCGAACGCCGCGGCGAGAAAATTCCCCTCGGCTATGCGCTCGACGCCGACGGGCGCGCGACCCGCGATCCCAAGGCCGCCTTGGGCGGCGTGGTGCTGCCGATCGGCACCTACAAGGGCTCGGGCCTTTCCATGCTCATGGACATTTTCGGCGGCGTGATCTCGGGCGCGAATTACGGCGGCGACGTCGGCGACCAGTACAAGGTCTATGACCGGCCGCAGGATGTCGGCCATTTCTTCCTGGCGATGAAACCCGATTTGTTCGTGCCGGAAG
>VAZL01000568.1 GCA_005883445.1 Alphaproteobacteria bacterium
TCCTTCCGCGAGGTGGTGCCGGTGCACCGCCTGGCCTACAGCTTCGGCTGGGACGGCAGCGAGGTGGTGCCGCCGGGGTCGAGCCTGGTCGAGATCGACCTGATCGAGCAGCCGAACGGGACACTGCTGCGCCTCACTCACACCGGGCTGCCCAGCGCCGAGCAATGCGCCGGGCATGCGGATGGCTGGGCCCATTATCTCGGCCGGCTGGCCGAGGTTGCCGCCGGGCGCGACCCGGGCCCCGACCCCCGGCGCGGCCGCACCGGCAGCGAGTGACGCCGGACGCTGCGATGTTTTCACCGTGAACCCGTTGCGCTTCGATGGACCTGTCCGCGCCGCTCGCCTGGCTGGTGGACGAGGCCGGCGACTCGCCCGGAGCTGACCGGTTCCTCGCCGACCTCGGCAGCCGGCTGCTCACCGACGGCCTGCCGCTCGCCGGCGGCGCGCTGACGCTCGCGGTGCCGCATCCGATCATCGCCCGCCGCACCTGGCTGTGGCGGGCGGACTCCGGAACCGTGATCGAGGCGCTCGGCTTCGCCGGCGCCCCGCCCGACCCGACCGGGCGAGACTGGCTCACCGAGCTCGGTCCCGTGCAGCAGCACGCCACCGGGCCGGCGCCGGACAGTCCCGTGCTGGGTTGGGCCGCAACTCGGCCGCTCAGCCCCGCTGAGACCGGCCGCCTGCGCGAGACCGCGCGCTTTGCGGCGGCGCCCTTGGCCGCGCTCGCGGGGCGGGTCGCGCTGTCAGCGCTGCTCGAGGCCTATCTCGGCCGCCGCAGCGCCGCTCGAGTCCAGGCCGGCGCACTGCGCCGCGGCACCGGGGAGACGATCCGCGCCGCGCTGCTCTGCGCCGATCTGCGCGACTTCACCGTGCTCTCCGAGGCGACCGAGCCGACGGCGATGATCGCCGTGCTCGACGCCTGGTTCGACCGCGTCGCCGGCGCGGTGCACGCCTTCGGCGGCGAGGTGCTGAAGTTCATCGGCGACGGCGTGCTGGCGATCTTCCCGGTCACCGGCCCGCCGGGCGAGGCGTGCGAGGCGGCGCTGCGCGCGGTCGCCGCTGCCCGCGCCGGGATGTCCCACCTCGACGCGGTGCGCCAGGCGCAAGGACTGCCGCCGCTGCGCTTCGGCGCGGCGCTGCATCTCGGCGAGATCTTGTGGGGCAATATCGGCGCCGCCGACCGCCTGGACTTCACCGCCATCGGGCCGGCGGTCAACCTGGTCAGCCGGTTGGAGGGACTTTGCCGCCCGCTCGGCCGCTCGATCCTGATCTCGGGCGCGCTCGCCGCCGCGACCGCCACGCCGCTGGTGGCGCTCGGCGAGCACCGCCTGCGCGGCATCGCCGCGCCCTGCGAGGTCTTCACCCTCCCGGACGCGCAGTAGCAGCCAATCAGTAACATTGATTCC
>VAZL01000569.1 GCA_005883445.1 Alphaproteobacteria bacterium
CGTTCGCCGGAAGGTCGCTCGCGGAAACAAAGCCTACGCGCGCCATGCGATCCTCCCTTCAGGATGCGCTCTGGGATACGGACGGTCGCTCGCGGACAAGCGACCTGGTCTTGAGACGATATTCGGGCAGGAAGCCCTGCGGCCGATAGATCAAGAACAGGATCAGCCCAAGGCCGATCAGGATCAGGCGGATGGCGGCAAGCTGCGTGGCATCGAGCACATTGAAGAGGTCTTTGAGGAAGCGCGTGCCTTCGATGAAGACCATGATGGTCGCGGCGCCGAGCAGAAGCCCTCGGTTCGAACCGCGGCCGCCCGCGATCACCGCCATGAACACGTAGGCGGTGATGGTGGCGGAGAACTGGCTCGGATCGATATAGGTCAGGTAATAGGCGTGGAACGCGCCGGCGACTCCGATGATGGCACCGCCCAGCCCGAACGCCTTGACGCGCAGCATCACGACGTTCTTGCCGAGCGTGGTTGCGACGATGTCGTCCTCGCGCACGGCGCGGATGGCGCGACCGAACGGCGAGTGCAATAGAATTTCCAGGGCGACGAACAGCGCGAGGACGACAGCGATGAGGAGCCCGAGGAACAAGGCCTCGTAGCTCTTCTCCGACACGAAGCCCCAGAGCGGGCGTGGGATGCCGGGAAGACCAAGCGACCCGTGCGTCAGCCACTCCTCGTTCAGCACGAACAGCCGGATCACCTCCCCGAAGCCCAGCGTCAGGATGGCGAGGTATTCCTCGGAGAGCCGCAGCGAGATCACCGCGACGACACTGCACGCCGCCGCGCAGACCACGGCGGCCGCCAGCGTGGCAGCGAGGCTGCCGGCCCCCGCGAGCGCCAGGAGGGCAGCGGTATAGGCGCCGAGCGCGAAGAACCCCGCCATGCCGAAATTCACCATGCCGCAGAGACCCCACTGCAGATTGAGCGCGAGGCCGAGGATGGCGACGATGCCGACCAGCGTCAGGATGGTGATGAGATAGGCGATCATCTTGGCAACCCGCTCACTTCTTTATGCGCTGTACGCCGAGCAGCCCCTGCGGCCGCAGCAGCAGTAATAGCGCGATGGCGCAGAAGCTGACGACCTGCCGGTAATTCGGCGCGATCAGGAGGGTCGAGGTCTCCTCGACGACGCCGACGGTGAGCGCCCCGAGCACCGCGCCGACCGGATTGCCGAGCCCGCCCAGGATGGAAGCGGCGAATACGGTGACGATGTAGTTCCATCCGAGCAGCGGGTCGATGGCGCGATCCATGCCGACGAGCACGCCGGCAGCGGCGGTCAGGAGGCCGGCGATCACCCAGGTCCAGCGCACGATGCGTTCGCGGTCGATGCCACGGGCGGCGGCAAGCGCGGGGTTGTCGGAGACCGCGCGCATGGCGCGGCCGAGCGGCGTGTGGCGGAGCACCACATACACCGCCGTCATGGCGGCGATGACGGCGACCGCGGTGAATATCTGCTCGTTGTTGATGCGCAGCCCGAACACTAGTTTCGGCCGGGCGAGCGGCAGCTCGAAGCTGCGAGCGCCGTTGCCGAAGATGAAACGCACGATGTTCTCGAGCACGAAGGATACGCCCATGGAAGCCACAAGCAAGGTGATCGCGCTACGCTCGCGCAACGGGCGGAACACCGCCTGATCGATCCCGACCGCGACGACCGCGAAGGCAGCTGCACCGATTGCGGCGGCATAGAGCACGGGCAGCGACAGGTAGACGTTGAGCGCGAGCGCGAGGTAGGCACCGACCGTCAGCATGGCGCCAATAGCGAAATTCGGAAACTTGAGGATGCCGTAGATCAGAGTCAGCGCGACAGCGGGCAGGGCGACGACCATTCCCGTCACCAGGCCATTGAGAATCACCTGGGCGGTCATGGCGCTCTCCCGGCTGGTGCGTCCCGGTCGCGTCGTGATGATTGGTCTGAAAGGTCCACCGAGGTCATCCAAGATAGAGCTTGTGGAGATCGTGTTTGGTCAAAATGTCATCGGGCGTCGCGAGCAGGCGGGTCGCACCGTTGACCAGCACGAGCACGATGTCGGCGATGCGCAGCGCTTCCTTGACGTTCTGCTCGATCATCACGACGGTGACGCCCATCGCATTGACCGACTTCACCTTGTCGAAGATCTCGGCGACGAATTTCGGCGAGAGGCCGGCGGACGGTTCATCAAGCAGCAGCACCGTCGGCGCCGCCATCATGGCGCAGGCGAAGGCCAGCATCTGCCGCTGCCCGCCCGAGAGGTAGCCGGCGCGAAGCCCGAGCCGCCCGGCGACTTCCGGGAATATGGCGAGCACGCGCTCGCGCTGCTCGGCGCTCGCGCGCCGCTCGCGCTCAAGAAATTCCGTCGAGACGCGCAGATTCTCTCCGACCGTCAGGTTGGTGAAGATGTTGAACTCCTGCGGCACGTAGGCAAGCCCGGCCGCCACGCGTTGCGGTGCGGAGAGGCGCGCGATCGACATCGCACCGAGGCGAATCTCGCCGGTGCGCGCGGGCAATAGTCCGGCCAAGACCTTGATGAAAGTGCTCTTGCCGGAACCGTTCGGTCCGATGACGGTGAAGATTGAGCCTTTCCCCACCGCCACGGATATGTTCGAAATGATGTCGTCGCCGCCATATCCGGCCGCGACGCCCTCGGTGCTGAGGACGATCTCACGGGCGCTCACCACGCTGCCGTGGATGTTCACTTGAGCCCTCCGAGATAGGCGTCGACAACACGCCGGTCGGCCGCGATCTCCTTGAAGCTGCCGCAGGTCAGGTTGGTCCCCTCGGCGAAGACATATATGCGCTCGCAGATGCTGGCGACCATATCCATGTCGTGCTCGACGATGACGAAGGTGATGCCCTCGTCGCACAGCGTCCGGATGACGCGGGAAATCTCGGCGCGCATCGGCGGGCTCACCCCGGCAGCCGGCTCGTCGAGCAGGACGACCTTTGGGTCGAGCGCGCGCGGGATGGTCGGCCAGCCGCCAGAGCCCGACGCGCTCCAGGATGGCGTGCGCGCGATCGGCTGCCGCGCGTTCCTCGCGCCGAACCCGGCGCGGGAACGCGAATGCCTTCCACACGCTTTCGCCAGTCTGGTTCGGCCGCGCGAACAAGAGGTTCTCGAGCACGGTGAGCTCGCCGAGCTCGCGTGAGATCTGAAAGGTCCGCACCAGGCCGCGCAGCGCGCGCTTGTAAGGAACGACGGCGGTGATGTCGATGTCTTCGAGAATGATCCGGCCGGTATCGGGCTTGAGCAGACCGCCGATCACGTAAAGCAGTGTGCTCTTTCCGGCGCCGTTCGGACCGATGATGCCGGTGATCATGCCGGTGGCCGCATCGAGCTCGACCTCGTGCAGCACGCGGACGGCTCCGAAGGCTTTGCTCAGGCCGGCGACGCGCAGCATCGCTCCCCCCCGTCGCCTATCGTCGCCCCGCACCGCAGCAATCTATCGTCCTCTTTTCGCACGGTGAAGTCCATCGACACGACCGCCGGCTTGGCATCGCGAGCCGGTCTTGGAATCCTGTTCGGCGCAATCCCGCAAGAGCAATCAGTTCTCCGCCGATCGGAAGGCGCGGATCCGATCCTTGAGTCCCGGCGTGGCAGCAGAGTCTACCAGGGCCGCCATGTCGCAGGCGCGCATGTCCGGCTTGACGCGCGCCTTCAGGCGCATTGTTGCGATGCCGTCGAGCCTTTGTGCGTCGACGATGCCGCGGACGATCTCCGGCCAGGCGCCGGGCTCGGCGAGGCGCTGAACAAAGCCGAGGCGCTCGGCCTCGGCCGCCTCGAAGCTGCGCGACGTCACGAGGATTTCATGCGCCGCATCCGCCCCCACCAACGCGGCGAGGCGACGGGTGCCGGGCCACCAGGTCGGCGCCGGCTCCCAACGCGCTGCCGTGGCACAGCGCGAGCGTCGTCAGCGGCGCATGGTGCAGCGCCTGCAGGAGTTGTTCGATGCGCACGAACCGATGCAGGAGGTCGCCGTCCGATTGTTGATCCAGGTCGGAAAAGTCGAACCCCGCACAGAAATGCCGCCCCTCGCCGCGCAGCGCCAGCAGCCGCGCGCCGCTGTTCGCGGCCCGGGCGACGGCGACGAGCAGAGCCTCGACCAGCCCCGCGTCGAGCGCGTTGGCCTTGTCCGGCCGGTTGAGGACAAGCTCGATCACCGCGCCCGCCTGTTGGATCAGAAGCGGATCGGCCACCGAGCGACTCATGACAAGGCGCGTTTGTTTGGCGGTGGCGCCGGCGCGCCCGGCCGGCCGGCGCACCACTCGGCCATGACCTCCTGCGTATGGGCGCCGAGCTCGGGCGGCGAGCGGTAGATCTCGTACTCCCATCCGGAGATGGCGACGGGAAAGCCGACGGTGCGGGTCTCGACGCCGTTGGGCAGCGCGAGCGGCCGTACCAGGCCCATGTGCGTCACGTGCGGATCGGACAGGATTTCCGGGTAGGAATTGATCGGCGCGCAGGGCACGCCGCGGCGATCCATCTCGGCGAGCCATTCGCGGGCGGGGCGGGCGGCGAATTTCGCCTCGAGCAGGCCTGCCAGCGCGACCTGATTGCGTGCCCGCTGGAGCTGGCTGTCGAAGCGCGGATCCGCCATCAGCTCCGGCAGACCGACCGCCTCGGCGACTTCGCGCCAGAGCGCGTCGTTGCCGGCCGCGATGATGAAATAATCGTCCTGCGCGCGATAGGCCTGGTAGGGCGCATTGCGCGGATGGGCCGAGCCGATGCGCGTGCCGGCTTTACCGGTGCCGAAATACTCGCTCGTCTGTAGCGCGGCGACACCAAGGAGCGAGCCGAGCATGGAACAGTCGATGTGCGCGCCTTCCCCGGTCTCGCGAGCGCGCATCAGCGCCGCCGTGATCGTGTAGGCGGCGTAGAGGCCGGCGCAGAAATCGCCGACCGGGACCCCGCATTTGACCGGCGGACGACCCTCCTCGCCGGTGACGCTCATCAGGCCGGCCATTCCCTGCACGGTCACGTCGAAGGCGCCTTTTCCGGCATACGGCCCGCGCTGCCCATACCCGGAAATGGAGCAATAGACGATGCGGCGATTGAGCGCTTTCAGCGCATCGTAGCCGAGACCGAGCCGCCCGAGCACACCGGCGCGGAAGTTCTCCAGCACGACGTCGGCGACGGCGCACAGCGCCTTCAATTGCGCGAGGCTTGCGGCATCCTTCAGATCGACCGCGATCGACCGCTTGTTGCGGTTGACCGACGCAAAATTCTCGCTGAACGTCGCCCCACCGTCGATCGAGGAGAGCGGCGGCCAGCCGCGCATGCCGTCGCCGCCCGATGGATTCTCCACCTTGACGACGTCGGCGCCGAGATCGGCGAGCAGCGAGCCCGCAAAGGGCCCCGCCGCGATCTGTCCGAACTCAAGGACGCGGACCCCCGCCAGCGGTCCGTGGCTTTTGCCGTTGCCCGATCCGCTCATGCCAGCGCGCCGGCCCGGAACGCTGCCCAACGTATCACCGCCCTGCCAATGCGTGCCGCGCCTATTCCGCGGCTTGCGCCTTCGCCAGCTCTTGCTCGCGCAGCAGATCGACGAAGATCTTGCGGGCACGTCGCAGCGCCAGGTCGGGCTTGAGGAACACCTCGCTATAGCCTTCGTCGGGATAGGCGAACATCTGCTGCTGCTGCGCCAGCGCCCATTCGTCCTCCGCGGCGACCTCCGGGAACATCTCGGCGACCCGCTTGGCGGCTGATTTGTTCGAGTCGCCGTGCGACATGTGATGCGCCGGACAATTCACGATCACGCGCCAGATGTGGTTCTTTTC
>VAZL01000570.1 GCA_005883445.1 Alphaproteobacteria bacterium
TGCGCGGGCCGACGTCGGCGGTCATGTATTGGAACGACCGCGAGCGCACGCGCGAGACCTTCCTGGGCGAGTGGACGCGCTCCGGCGACAAATACGTGCAAGATGAGGGCGGTCACTACGTCTATTGCGGGCGGCGCGACGACATGCTCAAGGTCGGCGGCATCTATGTCTCGCCGTTCGAGGTCGAAGGCGCGCTCTGCACGCATCCCGAGGTGCTCGAGGCCGCGGTGGTCGCCTGGGCGGACGACGACGAACTGATCAAGCCAAAAGCTTTCGTGGTGCTCAAGTCGCCCGAGAAGACCTGCCAAGAGCTGGCGCGGGCCCTGCAGGACCACGTCAAGACGGCGCTCCCGCCTTACAAATATCCGCGCTGGATCGAATTTCGCACCGAGCTTCCGAAGACGGCGACCGGCAAGATTCAGCGCTTCAAGCTGCGCGCCGAGCGGACCATCATCCGATAACCCGCCGGGTGCCGCCGCGCGCGATGAAAGCGCGCGGCGCGACGAGCCTGCGCGGTGCGGATTGACGGCGCGGCCGAGCTGCACTATACTGCAGCCGCGCCGGAGCGCGAGGATCACCGCGCGTTCGTCGCCGCCATCGGTCGGCTGGTGCGGCTTGCCCGTGCCAAGCGCGGGATGACGCGCCGCCAGCTCGCGCATGCCTCCGGCGCCTCCGAGCGCTATCTCGCGCAGATCGAGGGTGGAGCGGGCAACCCGTCCGTGATCATGCTCGCATCGATCGCGCACGCGCTCGATGTTCCGATCATCGAATTGCTCCCGCGCAGCAACGGGCGCAGCGCGGCGATGGCCCAGATACTCGATGTCCTCGCGCGCACGCCGCGCGCCGAGCTTCCCGCGCTCGCCGAGTTGATCGAAAGCCGCGCGGGGCGGGATGCGGGGATCGACCGCGGCCGCCGGATTGCGCTGGTCGGGCTGCGCGGCGCCGGTAAATCGACGCTGGGTCGCAGGCTTGCGGATGCGCTCGGCTGTCCCTTCATCGAGCTCGACCGGCTGGTCGAACAGGACTACGGCGCGCGCATTCCCGATCTCATCGAAATGGCGGGCATCGCAACCTTTCGCCGCTACGAGCGCGCTTGCCTCGAGCGCGTCATCGACGAGCACCGGGCGGCCGTGATCGCCACCGCCGGCGGCATCGTGTCGAATCCCGAAACCTATGCGCTGCTTTTGCGCCGCACGCACACGGTGTGGGTCAAGGCGCGGCCTGACGAGCACATGCGGCGGGTCATGGCGCAGGGCGATTTCCGCCCTATGGCGCAAAACCGCGAGGCCATGGCCGATCTCGTTGCCATCCTCGATGCGCGCCGCGCGGACTACGCGCGCGCACAGGCGGAGCTTGATACCTCGGGCGATACCGTGGAGCAGAGCTGCGCGAAACTCGCGCGCATCGTCGCGAGTTGTACCGGCGGAGGCAAACAGTGACCCTCGCTGATCAAGGCTTTCTTGATCTCGGCGAGATGCGGCTCGAATACCGCATGATCGGCCCGCGCCCGGATGCGGCGCCGACGCTCGTGCTGTTGCACGAGGGCCTCGGCTGCGTCGCGGGCTGGGGCAGCTTTGCCCAAGATCTCGCCGCAGCCACCGGCGCCGGAGTATTCGCCTATTCGCGCGCCGGCTACGGCCGCTCGTCACCGGCGAAATTGCCGCGTCCCGTCTCGTTCATGCACGACGAGGCGCGCGACGTGCTTGCTCGCGTGCTCGACGCGATCGGCTTTCGCCGGGGCCTTCTCGTCGGCCATAGCGACGGGGCCTCGATTGCCACGATCTACGCCGGCAGCATCCAGGATCACCGCGTGCGTGGGCTCGCGTTGATGGCGCCGCACTTCTTCACCGAGGACGTAGGCATCGCCGAGATCGTGCGTACGCGGGCGGCTTTCGAGGCCGGACCGCTGCGCGCGAAGCTTGCGCGCTGGCACGCCGACCCGGACAACGCGTTCCACAGCTGGTGCGGCCCGTGGCTCAATCCCGAGTTCCGCACATGGGATCTCAGCGATGCGCTCGCCCATATCCGGGTGCCGATTCTGATCGTGCAGGGCGAGAATGACCAATACGGCACCATGCGGCAGATCGAGGTGGCGCAGCAGGAGTGCTATTGCCCGGTCGATGTCGCGCTGTTGGCGAATACACGGCACGCGCCGCACCGCGAGGCGCCCGAGGCGACGTTGCGGGCGATCTCCGACTTCGTCAACCGGCTCCTGCGCGAGCATCACGAAGGCGATATTCCCGCTCCCGGCGAGGTCAGGCCGGCCCGAGCCGCCGCGAGCGGCCGGAGCGCGAAACATCCGAGCTCGGCTCGCTGAATGATGTTGTGAGGAAATCCATGGCCGACGCAGAACGCAAATTGAACAACGGCAAGAGCCGCATCGACTTCCAGGCCGATCCGTCGAAATATCACCATTGGAAGCTTACGGTCGACGGCGACGTCGCAACACTGCTGATGGACGTCGACGAAAAGGGTACGCTGTTCGAGGGCTACGAGCTCAAGCTCAACTCCTACGACCTCGGCGTCGACATCGAGCTGGCGGACGCCATCGAGCGGCTGCGCTTCGAGCATCCGCAGGTGAAAGTTATCCTGCTGCGCTCGGGCAAGCCGCGGGTGTTCTGCGCCGGCGCCAACATTCGCATGCTCGCCGGCGCCAGCCACGCCCACAAGGTCAATTTCTGCAAGTTCACCAACGAGACGCGCAACGGCATCGAGGACGCAAGCGAGGCCTCGGGCCTGTTCACCATTTGCGTGATCAACGGCACCGCCGCGGGCGGCGGCTACGAGCTGGCGCTTGCGGCCGACCACATCATGCTGATCGACGACGGCTCCTCGGCGGTATCGCTGCCGGAGCTGCCGCTGCTCGCCGTGCTTCCCGGCACCGGCGGGCTCACCCGCGTCACCGACAAACGCAAGGTGCGCCGCGATCGCGCCGACGTGTTCTGCACCACCGAGGAGGGCATCAAAGGCAAACGCGCCGTGGACTGGCGGCTCGTCGATGAAGTGGTGCCCGCCTCCAAGCTCGAGGAGGCGGTGGCCAAGCGCGCGCGGGAATTCGCCGCAAAGTCGCAACGTCCGGCCGGCGCCAAGGGCATCGCGCTCAAACCGCTCGCGCGCGAGCGCTCCGCGGACGGCGTCGAGTACGGCACGGTCTCGGTCGAACTGCGCGCCGCCGCGCTGGCGAGCGAAGCGAGCGGCCAGCGCGGCCAGTCTCAAGTGCGCGCGCCGGACACTCGCGAAGATGGCTCGTCGGCACGCGCCGCGCTGGCGAGCGAAGCGAGCG
>VAZL01000571.1 GCA_005883445.1 Alphaproteobacteria bacterium
ACCGAACTGTTCGCGGCTTACCGATCGAAATATCCGCAGCTCGCGACCGAGATCGACCTGATGCAGCGGCGTGAGCTGCCGGCCGGATGGGATCGCGGGCTTCCCGTGTTTCCGGCCGACCCCAAGGGCATTGCCGGACGGGATGCGTCGGGCAAAGTGCTCAACGTGCTTGCGCAGAACATCCCCTGGCTCATTGGCGGCTCGGCGGATCTCGGTTCGTCCAACAAGACGCTGCTGACGTTCGAGGGCGCCGGAGACTTCGAGCCGGGCACCCCCGGCGGCAGGAACCTGCATTTCGGCATCCGCGAGCACGCCATGGCCGCCGCCGTCAATGGGCTCTCGTTGTCGAAACTGCGAGCCTTCGGCGCCACCTTCTTCATCTTCAGCGACTATGCGCGGCCGGCCATTCGGCTGTCGGCCCTGATGGAACTGCCCACGATCTTTGTGTTCACCCACGACGCCATGGGTGACGGCGAGGACGGCCCGACGCATCAGCCGGTAGAGCAGCTCGCGTCCTTCCGCGCCGAACCCGGCTTGGTAGTGCTGCGGCCGGCGGACGCCAACGAGGTCGTCGAGGCCTATCGCTACATCATGCAACTGCGGCACGAGCCGGCGGTGCTGGCGTTGTCGCGTCAACCGCTGCCAACATTGGACCGCAGCAAGTACGCGCCGGCATCCGGGGTCGCGCGCGGCGCCTATGTGCTCGCCGATGCCCCGGGGGGAAAGCCGGAGGTGATCCTCATCGCGTCTGGCAGCGAGGTCAGTCTCTGTATCAATGCCCACGAGGAGCTACTTGCGCAGGGCATTCGCTCGCGCGTGGTCTCGATGCCGTCCTGGGATATTTTCGAACATCAAACGCAAGCGTACCAGGACAGCGTGCTGCCGCCCGACGTCACGGCGCGCGTGGCGGTGGAGCAGGCTTCGACCTTCGGCTGGGACCGCTACGTCGGCAGGTCCGGCCGCGTCATCGGCATGAAGACATTTGGCGCCTCGGCCCCGCTCAAGGAGCTGCTGCGAAAATACGGGTTCGAGCCCGAGCGCGTCACCGAGGTCGCGAAGGAGTTGCTCGACAAAGGGAAGAAGAACTGAAGGGCGTGCAAAAGCAGGCTGGGATGTGATGGACAAAACGGTCGTCTTCCTGTTCGACGTCGACAATACGCTCATCGACAACGATCGCGTGCAGGCCCATCTGAGCGAGCACCTCGAGCAGACCTACGGCGCCGCGACCCGCGACCGGTATTGGGAAATTTTTGAGCAGCTGAGGAGCGAACTCGGATATGCCGATTACCTCGGCGCGCTGGAGCGCTACCGGACGGAGGATTTGCACCGTCCGGAGGTGCTGCGGATGTCGGGCTGGCTCGTCGATTATCCGTTCGCCGATCGCCTTTATCCTCGTGCGCTGGATGCCGTGAGGCACGTGCAGCAGTGGGGGACCATCGTCATCCTCTCCGACGGCGAT
>VAZL01000572.1 GCA_005883445.1 Alphaproteobacteria bacterium
GATCACCTGCGCGCGGCGGCCGAGCCGCGCCAGCCGCACGCCGATGGCGTCCGCCACCGCGCCGCCGGCGCCGGTGTCCACCTCGTCGAAGATGAGCGTGGACGCCGAGCCGCGGTCGGCCAGCACCACCTTGAGCGCCAACAGGAAGCGCGCGAGCTCGCCACCGGAAGCGACCTTCATCAGCGGACCCGGTCGGGTGCCGGGGTTGGTCTGCACCCAGAACTCGATCCGGTCGATGCCGTGCGGCCCTCCCTCCTCCGGCTGGGTCGCGATCTCGGTCAAGAATTTCGCGCGCTCGAGCTTGAGCGGCTTGAGCTCGTCATTGACGGCGCGGTCGAGGCTTGCGGCTGCCGTCTTGCGATCGCGCGACAGCGCGGCGGCGGCTTCGCGGTAGTGCGCGTCGGCGGCGCGCGCGGCGGCTTCGAGCGCGGCGAGCCGCTCGGCGCCTGCATCGATGAGGCCGAGGTCGGCGGCATAGCGGGCGGCAAGCGCATTGAGCCCATCGACCGGAACATTGTATTTGCGAGCCGCCGCCCGCAGCGCGAACAAACGCTCCTCGATCCGCTCGAGTTCGCCCGGATCGTGATCGGCCTGCCGCAGCGCCGCATCGAGATGCCCGCGCGCGTCGTCGAGCGCGGTGAGCGCGGCATCGAGCGCCTTCACCGCCGGCTCGATCAGCGCCGGAGCCTGCGCCGTACGGCGCTCCAGCCGCCGCACCGTGGCCGACAGCATCGGCACGGGGGATTGCGCGCCGGCCACCGCCTCACGGGCATCGCGCAGGTCGCCGGCAACCTTCTCCGCCTGCATCATGACGGCGCGCTTGTCGGCAAGGATGGTTTCCTCCGACGGCTCGGGAGCAAGCCGCTTGAGCTCCTCGACCGCGTGGCGGAGAAAATCTGCCTCGCGCTGCGCTCGCTCGACCTCGGCGCGATGGGCCGCCACCGCGCCCGCCCGCGCACGCCGCTCGTTCCAAAGCCGCTCGACCTCCGCGGCCTTGCCGTCGAGGGCTCCAAAGGCGTCGAGCAGGCGGCGGTGCGCCGCTGTATCCACCAGCGCGCGCTCGTCATGCTGGCCGTGGATCTCGACCAGCGCCATGCCCAGCACTTTCAGGGCCTGCGCGCTCAGCGGCTGGTCATTGACGAAGGCACGGGTGCGGCCGTCGGCAAATTGCACACGACGCAGAATCAGCTCGTCTTCGGCCGGGATGTCGTTTTCGGCCATGAGCGCGAGCACTGGGTGGCCCGGGGGCAGCTCGAAGGCCGCGGTCACCTGGCCCTGCTCCGCACCCTGGCGCACCAACGCGACGTCGCCGCGCGCGCCGAGCGCAAGGGCGAAGGCATCGAGCAGAATGGATTTGCCGGCGCCGGTCTCCCCTGTGAGCACTGACAGGCCGGAGGTGAACTCGATATCGAGTCGATCGATGAGGATAATGTCGCGAATCGAGAGCCGGGCCAGCATGACAACTGTCCTCGCCTTTCGCTGGGCAGCGGACGCGGAAGCTTACGGGCTACCCGTCGCCGCCCGCCCGCAAAGCAAGGACGGAACGTGCGTTCGGGCGTTGCATCGTTACCGCAGCGGAACTCGGGCTCGCCCCGAACTGCGCGCTGCAGGCGCCGCAAGTTGGGTGGAGCCGACTTGCAGTGTCAAGCCCGGACACGGCGATAGGGGAAAGCGACTTCGACGCGATGATCTAGAATTTCAATTGCGCGAATGCCTGGCTGATCCAGGAGCCCTTGCTCTCGTTGGGCTCAACGCCCCTCGACTGCATCAGCGCATAAGCGTCCTTGTACCAGCGGCTTTCGGGGAAGTTGTGGCCGAGCACGGCGGCCGAAGTCTGCGCCTCCTCGACGATACCGAGCGCCATATAGACCTCGGTGAGCCGCAAGAGGGCTTCCTCGACGTGACGCGTCCTCTGGTAGCGCGTCACCACCACCTTGAAGCGATTGATGGCGCCTACGTAATTGTTCGACTTTTGCAGTTGACGCCCAATATCCATTTCCTTGCCGGCCAACTGGTCGCGCGCAATCTCAATCTTGCGCTTGGCGGCGATGGCATATTCAGACTCGGGATATTTGCGGACCACCTCTTCGAGGGCTTGGACCGCCTTGTCGGTGCGCTCCTGGTCGCGCGAGATTTCGGGCATCTGATCGAAATAGGACGACCCGATCAGGAATTGCGCGTAGGCCGCATCCGGGCTTCCCGGATGCAGCGTGACGTAGCGGCGGGAGGTATTGATGCAGTCGTCATAGGCGCCGGCCTGGTAATAGGCGAAGGCCTGCATGATCAGCGATTTGCGCGCCCAGTCCGAATAGGGGTGTTGGCGGTCGACCTCTTCGAACTTCTTGGCCGCGGCCTTGGCGTCCTTCTTGGTGTTCAGAAGGTAGAGGCCCTCGTTGTAGAGCTTGTCGGCGGGCTCGTCCGCAACGACCGGGGCGTCCTTGTCGAACAGGCTGCAGGCGCCGAGCGCGAGCGCCACCAGCGCAAGGGCAGCAAACCGCCCGGCCGCGCGCGCGCAGCTTTCAACGCCCATGATGACTGAAGCCCCAGCCATGGCTCGGATGAATCCCGTCCCCGACGCGAAGTTCAACCGGTTCCCCTCATCGCCCCGGCGCCGCCAATAAATCCCTGTCAGCCTGAGGAAATAGGCCGCCATTCCGCCCGGAATGTGGCAGCCGCAACCGCTTGCAGGGGTTGAATTTAAGACCTGTCGGGGCCGAAGGCCGGGGTCAGGCGGGAGGCAATCTCGGCGTGGCCGATGATGGACCGCGGCATCTCCCCGTCCACCCAGGTCCAGGCGCTTGCGTCCGCCATCAACGCGCACAGCAGCGCATGATTGCCCCCCGCCAGCGCCAGATCGCCGACCGCGTCCAGCACTTTGTGGCGAACAAACTCGTCGGGAAAACGCGTACCCTCGGGGTTGAGGATCCGGTTGTCGCTCACGACCAGCGTGTTCTCGAGCGAGGCGCCGAGCGCATATCCTGCGTTCCACAACGACGCCACATCGCGCATGAAGCCGAAGGTGCGGGCGCGTGCGATGTCGCGGCGGAACGTTTCAGGCTTCACGTCGATCGCCAACGCCTGACGACCGATCAGCGGGTGCTCGAATTCGATCGCCGCCTCGACGCGGAAGCCGCGCGGGTT
>VAZL01000573.1 GCA_005883445.1 Alphaproteobacteria bacterium
AACTTGGTGCCGTGCCCCTCGCCCATCAGCTTCGAGATCTTCTCGATGTCGGCGAAGGTATTGCGGAAGATGATCTGGTCGGTCCCGAGCAGATAAGGCTTTTCCCACTCGTGCTTCCAGGTCTTGTATTTGGCCACCATCGGATAGAGCGCGAAGTTCATGGACCCCATGTTGAGCGAGCACATTTCCGGCGAAAACTTCATGACGCCGGCGAGCCGCTCGTCGACGGTCATGGTCGGCGATCCGCCGGTGGTGATGTTGACGACGGCGTCGGTCGCTTGCTTGATGCGCGGAAGAAACTGCATGAACACCGCGGGATCGCCGGTCGGGCGGCCGTCCTGGGGATTGCGGGCGTGCAGATGCAGGATGGCGGCGCCGGCCTCGGCGGCGGCGATGGCCTGCTCGGCGATCTGATCGGGCGTGATCGGCAGGGCCTCCGACATGGTGGGCGTGTGGATCGAGCCGGTGACGGCGCAAGTGATGATGACCTTGTCGGATTTTGCAGCCATGTTTCTCTCCCGATGGACTGTCGGATCGATTGCTCTTAAGGGTCATGTTGTGCGGGCATCCGGCGCAAAGCGCAAGCGCCGTTCGAGCGGCAAGAGCTGCCAGCCGAAGCGCTCGGCGAGAAAGCCCCAGATGCCCTTGGGCGCGAACAGCATCACCGCGATGGCGACGGCGCCCAGCATGAGCAGATAGAGACTGCCGAGGTCGGCCAGCGTCTGCCGCAGAACGAAAAACACGACGGTGCCGATGATCGGCCCCTCCACCCGGCCGATGCCGCCGATCACCGTGATGAAGATGACGAAGGCGGTCCAATCGTTGACGCTGAACGCGGTGTCGGGCGAAATCCGCAGCTTCTGCAGGAAGATCAAGGCGCCGACCATGGCCGTTCCGAAAGCGGTCAAGACGTAGACCGCGAGCTTGGTGCGCGTGACGTCGACGCCGTTCGATCGCGCCGCCAGCTCGTTGTCGCGGATCGCGGTGAGCGCGAGACCGTAGCGCGAGCGCAACAGCAGCACGATGGCGGCGAGCACGATCACCACGAGGGCGAGCGCGAGCCAGTAGATCAGGAATTCGCGCATCTGCCGGCTCGACGCCATCTCGGTCACGATGGCGGCCGGCAGGCTGATGCCGGAGCCGCCACCGAGCGCGGAAATCTGCGAGGCAACCAAGCGGAAGACTTCGGCCACCACCCAGGTGCCGATGGCGAAGTAGTGTCCGCGCAGCCGAAACAAGAGGCCGGCAACCGGCAGCGCGACCACGGCCGCGACGGCGCCCGCAATCGGCACGGCGAGCAGCGGGTGAACGCCGGCCTCAATGGTCGAGGCGAACAAGACGTAGCCCCCGAGCCCGACATAGGCCTGCTGGCCGACCGAGACGAGCCCGGCGTAGCCCGCGAGCAAATTCCAGAGGCTCGCGAGCGCGACATAGGCGTAGATTTCGGAGAGAAGCCGCAGGTCGTCGCGTCCGCCCCACGCCGGCGCCGCCGCGAGCAGCACAATGGCAACGGCGAACGCGGCGGTGCCGATCCGGCTCGCGCGGGTCGCATGCTCCACGTGGAAGGAGGCGGTCATCCGCGCACCTTCGGGAACAGGCCCTCGGGCCGCACCGCCAGAATAAGGAGAAAGGCAAGGTGCCCGGCCAGGAGCTGCCAGCCCGGATTGATCTGCGCGCCGATCGCCTGCGACACGCCGAGGATGATGCCGCCCACGAGCGTGCCCCACATGCTGCCGAGCCCGCCGATGATGACGGCCTCGAAGCCGAAGATCAGCCGCGCCGGTCCGATCGCCGGATCGAAGTTGGTGCGCACGGCGATGAAGACGCCCGCCACCGCGATGACGGCAAGCGAAAGCGCCATGGCGAGCGCGAAAATATGACGGTTGTCGAGGCCCATCAATTGCGCCACCGACTGATCGTCCGAGGTCGCGCGAAACGCGCGGCCGAGCGCCGTGCGGTAGAACAAAAGTTGCAGCGCGCCGATGACGGCAATGGCGACGACGAATTGCAGCAGAGGAAGCACGCCGATCCACACGCCTTCCGTCAGCGGAAAGCTCGCGACCTCGATCGCGCCGGCATTGAGGCGGCGGCTGTCGGCGGTGAACAGTTCGAGCAGCGCGTTCTGGATGATGACGGAAAGCCCGAACGTCACCAGCAGCGGCGGCAGCACGTCGTCGCCGAGGGTGCGGTTGAGCAACGCGCGCTGAAGGCCATAGCCGATCGCCGCCATGATCGGCACGACGATCATGATGGCGAGCAGCGGGTTGAGGCCGAGCGTGTCGGTCGTCATCAGCGCGATGTAGGCGGCGAGCACGATGAGATCGCCGTGGGCGATGTTGACGAGCCGCATCACCCCGAAGATCAGGGCGAGGCCGGCGGCGAACATGGCGTAAAGCCCGCCGATCAGCACGCCTTGGATGATGATGTTGACCCATTCCATCGCGGTTGCATTTTCGATTGGTTCAATGAGGCGCCGCAAACCGAGGGCGCTCCCCCTCCCCGCTTGCAACGGAACTCGGGCTTACCCGGGTTCGGTCGCCATTATTGTTCCTTGTGCGCCGGCAGCGCCATACTCCCGCTGCAGATAGCGAGCAAAGGAGGGTCATGTCAGCCTTCGCGCGTTGGCCGATGAATTTGGTCGGTTGGTGCGACTAGTCTAAACGCCTGCGGAGAGACTAATGGCAAGCCCGTTGCTTCTCGGAGTAAATCTCGCCGGAGCTGAATTCGGCTCCAATGTGCCGGGCGTTTTTGGAACCGACTACACTTACCCCACGCACGCCGAGATCGATTACTACGCGTCCAAAGGCCTGGGCGTGATCAGGCTTCCATTTTTGTGGGAGCGCATGCAGCGCACCGAGTTCGGAGCGCTCGATGCCACGGAACTGGGCCGTCTCACCGACGTGGTGAATTATGCGACCGGCAAGGGCCTGAAGATCGAAATCGAGCCGCACGACTACGGTTACGTGGAGCAAGCTTGCGCAGCACTTCGAGGCCAATCCCAACGTCATCTTCGGGCTGATGAACGAGCCTCATGACCAGTCCGCGAGCGACTGGCTCGGTTCTGCGAACGCCGCGATCGCGGCGATCCGCGGCGCCGGAGCCGTGTCGCAGGAAATCCTCGTGCCGGGCAGCTATTGGGACGGCGCGTGGACGTGGACGAGCACGGATAACGCCGCGGTCGTCGGCACCGGCGTTCAAGACCCAGCGCACAATTTCGCGTTCGAGGTCCATCAGTATCTCGACTCCGACGGCAGCGGCACGCACCCGGGCGCTGTCTCCGCAACGATTGGCGTCGAGCGATTGACCGCAATCACGCAATGGGCGGAAGCGACGGGCAATCATTTGTTTCTTGGGGAAGTCGGCGTCACCACCGATCAGACAAGCCTGACCGCGCTCGACGGGATGCTGACCTACATGCAGCAGCATACCGACGCCTGGCAGGGCGCGACTTACTGGGCGGGCGGCCCGTGGTGGGGGAACTATATGTTCTCGATCGAGCCGCAGAATGGCGTCGACAAGCCGCAAATGGCCATCCTTGTGCAGCATCTGGCTTCAGCCACTGGACCGAACCCGCCTCCGCCCGTCGGCACCAGCGCAGACATGTTCCTGCATAATAACGGCGGCGCCTATGAGATTTACAATATCGGCGGCAATTCGGTCCTGGCCGCCTACCGGTTGGCCTTGTCCGCCGCCAACTTCCAGTTTGCCGGTGCCGGAGGCTTCTTCGGCACCGATACGGCCGACTTGCTGTTGCGCAACACCGACAACGGCGGATTCTGGGTCTTCGACATAAGCAACAACAACATCACCAGCGTGGCGATTGGTATAGGACTGGTAGGGTTAGATTGGCAGGTCATGGGCTTCGGCAATTTTTCGAGCCGCGGCGAGAACGACATGATCCTGCGCAATGTGAATACCGGCGGAATCGAGGTCTACGACATCAGCAACAATCAGATCACCGGCGCGGCCTTCATGGGCACGGTGGGCCTAAATTGGCAGTTCTCGGGTGCGGGGAATTTCAGCGGCCGCGGCGAAAGCGACATGTTGCTGCGCAACACCAGTACCGGCGGATTGGAAGTCTATGACATCGCCAATAATCAAATTATCAACGCCGCATTCATCGGTACTGTTGGGCCCGAGTGGCAATTCTCGGGCGTCGGCAATTTCAGCAGCGTTCCCGGCGAAACCGATCTATTGCTGCGTAACGTTAATACCGGCGGATTGGAACTCTACGACATCAACAACAACCAACTTACCGGCGCGGCTTTCATCGGCACGGTGGGTTTGGATTGGCAGTTCGCGGGCATCGCGCCGATTCACGCAGCCGGTGCGTCCGATCTCGTGTTGCGCAATGTCAACACCGGCGCATTCGAGGTTTATGACATCGCCAACAACCAACTGACAGGCGCCGCCTCGTTGGGACAGGTCGGCTTGGATTGGCAGCTTGGCGGCTTCGCCGCCGATCGTCCGACCGCATCGACCGCATCTATGGGCGACTCAAGTCAGGCCGCCCAACTCGGGCAAGCGATGGCGGGTTTTGGCGGTGGCAGCGGCGCAGCCGAGCCGTTGAATACCCCCGTCCTCGGCGCTGCCGACACATCACAGCAGGCGTTGCTGGCGACATCGCAACACGCGTGATGGCTGGAGCAGACCCTGCCGCTCACGCCCCTCACGCACCGAAATACGCGGCCGAGATCGCCTCGCGCGTCAGCGTCGCGGCCGCGCCGGCGAGCGCGATGCGGCCCTCCTGCAGGCAATAGACTTGGTTTGCCGCCTTGAGCGCCTGCACGATGTCCTGCTCGACGATGACCAGCGAGCTGCCTTCGGCGACGATCGAGGGCAGGCGGGCATAGACCTCGCGCACCACGATGGGTGCGAGACCGAGGCTGATCTCGTCGCAGAGGAGGAGTTTCGGATTGGACATGAGCGCGCGCCCGAGCGCGACCATCTGCTGCTCGCCGCCGGAGAGCGAGGTGCTCGGCACGTGGCGGCGCTCGGCCAGCGCCGGGAACAGTTCGTAGATCCGCGGCAGGCTCCACGGCCCCGCCCGGCCGAGCTGGCCGCCGATGAGGAGGTTCTCCTCAACCGAGAGCGAGGGGAACAGGCGGCGCCCTTCGGGAACGAGCGCAATGCCGCGGGCAACCACCGCGTGGGCGGGCTCGTCTCCGGTCGGCTCGCCGTCGAAGACGATGGCATCGCGGCGCGACGCGGTCACGCCGGCG
This sequence comes from Alphaproteobacteria bacterium, assembly GCA_005883445.1. Lineage (GTDB taxonomy): Bacteria > Pseudomonadota > Alphaproteobacteria > Rhizobiales > Xanthobacteraceae > VAZQ01. The sequence continues at coordinate 5,223 of VAZL01000573.1, forward strand.
ATGCATTTGAGCAGCGTCGACTTGCCGGCGCCGTTGGCACCGATGACGGCGACCACTTCGCCCGGCCGCACGCGCAGCGACACGCCGAACAGCGCCTGGAAGTCGCCGTAGAACGCGTCGAGCGCGCGCACGTCGAGGAGCGGCTCAGGCATCGGCGGGAATGCCCATGTAGATGTCGCGCACCGCAGGCGACGCGATCACCGCCTGCGGTGCGCCCTCGCCGATGAAGCCGCCGCCGTGCAAAACAACCAGGCGATCGACGAGTGCGACGAGCGCGTGAACGACGTGCTCGATCCAGATGATCGAGATGCCGCCGCGGCGAATGTCGCGGATCAAGTCGACCAGCGCCCTGCATTCGTGCTCTGTCAGGCCGCCGGCCACCTCGTCGAGCAGAAGCACGCGCGGCTGCGTGGCGAGCGCGCGCGCCAGCTCAAGCCGCTTGCGGTCGAGGAGCGTGAGGCTGCCGGCGGGCCGATTGGCTTTGGCTGCGAGGCCGCACTGCTCGATGAGCTCGACGCAGCGCGCA
>VAZL01000574.1 GCA_005883445.1 Alphaproteobacteria bacterium
TGGATCGAATCGGGCCTCGCGTGGGTTCCGTTCCTGATGCAGCGGCTCGACCATGAATTCATGATGCGGCCGTCGGAAGCTCCGCTCCTGAAGAAGAAGCCGTCGGATTACATGCGGGACATGTACTACTCCTCACAGCCCATCGAGATTCAGGATCGGCAGGCTATGGAGTGCACGTTCCGGATGATCAACGCGGAGACACAGCTGCTTTACTCTTCGGATTATCCACACTGGGACTTCGACCTGCCCGCGACGATCTACGACCTGCCCTTCCTCTCGGAGAAGGCCAAGCACAACATCCTCGGCGGCACCGCGGCGCGCCTGTTCAAGCTGCCGCCGCGCAACGAGAAGCAGAGAGAGAACCTCAAGCGGTTCGGCAATCTCGCCGCCGCGGCCTGAAGCCGCCGATTACGCGCAACGGCCGCCTCCCGGATCCAGCCGGGAGGCGGTTTTGTTTTGCGCCTGCGGCTTGTCCCACCCTACGGCCGTTGCGCGCGGCGTTGGATGCGCAGCTCGATCGATCGCAGGCCGGCAACGATGACGGCGAGCGGAACGATCTGGACCACACCCAACGCCGCGACCGCGCCGTAGCTGCCGCCCTCCTCCCACATGGTCAGACTGATGGTTCCGAGAACGTGGGTGCCGGGACCGACGAGAAAGATCGACGCGCCGAGCTCGCGCACGGCCAGCACGAAAACGTAGATCCAGCCTGCCAGCAGCACCGGCGCCAGAAGCGGCAGCAAGATGCGCAAGAAGATCTGGGCAAGCCCAGCGCCCGAGACCGCCGCCGCCTCCTCGAGCTCGCGATGGATCTGGGTCAACCCGCTCGACGCGAAGCGCATGCCGTAAGGAAGATACAAGGTCACGTAGGCGACCAGCAGGATCCAGATCGTATTGTAGATCGGGATCGGCAGCATGAGATAGGCGACCAGGATGCCCGCGCCCACGATCACGCCCGGGATCGCGATCGGGGCGAAGGCGAGCGCGTCGAGGATGAAGCCGTAGCGCGGTAGGGATCGCTGCGCGATCCAGGCCATGACGAACGTAAGGCCGGCGACGATCGTCGCAGCCATCACCGCGAGCAGCACGCTCGTCTTCAGCGCCGCGAGAAAGATCGGATAGCTCAGGATGAACTCGTAATTGTCGAGCGTCGCGCGCGCGCCGGCGGAGAAGAACGGCTGCGCCAGATTGCGGAAGAACGACTGCCAGACGAGCGTGATCAGCGGCAGTCCGAGTGCGAGGATGAACATGGCGGCGACGCCGAGCGCGACCGGCCAGCGGGCGCGTCCGAGCTTGACGCGCGTGGGCCGGTAGCCCTTGCCGGTGATGGTGGCGAACGATTCCGCGTGCCGCGTGGCGCGGCGATAGAAGAATACGGCGAGCACGCAGACCGCGAGCAGGGTCAATCCGAGCGCGCTCGCGACCCCGAAGGCCGGGGGCGCCGCGATGATGGCGCCCTGGATGTCGGTGGTAAACACGTCGATGCGCGCCGGCCGACCGATGAGGCGCGGCACCTCGTACGACGCCATGCCCATCACGAACAGGAGCAGCAGCGCCGAAAGGATCGCGGGCCGCAACAACGGTAGCGTGACCCTGGCGAAGACCTGCCGGTAACTTCCGCCGGCCATCAGGGCGGCCTCTTCCATGCGCACATCGAGCGCTCGCAATGCCGGCCCCAGCACCAGATAGGCGAGCGGAAAATAGTGGCTCGACAGCGCCCAGACCATGCCTGCCATCGAATAGATATTCAGGGGTGCTTCGCTCAGCCCGAACGTCGTTTTGAGCGCTGCGTTGCCCCAGCCGATGTTCGGGCTGAAGACGAAGATCCAGGCCATCGCCATCAATAATCCGGGCACCGCGAAGGACAGCAGCGACATGACGTGAAACAGGCTTCCGCCCGGCGCGTCGGTGCGCTCGACAACCCAGGCGACGAGCGCGCCCATCACGAATGTCGCCAGGGCCGTGCCGAGCGCAAAGACCACGGAATTCCAGAGCAGTCCCGGAATGTGCCAACTCGAATAAGCGAGCGCCGACAGCGGAACGAAAACAAACCAGACTGCGATGACGACGCAGCCGACCAGCAAAACGTTGGGCAGGTTCAAAAGCGCAGCGAACCGACCGGCGGCAGCGGCGCCCGGCAGCCCGTCTAGACGTGCGTTGGCGATGCTCACTCAGCGTTCCCGTCGTCGGAGATCCGAGCTCACCGCCCCTTGAACAGCTGGTCGAATTGCCGCTGCCATCGACGCTCTTCCTCGGGCGCCATCAGCACCGTGATGACCTTCTTCTGCGTCAGCATCTCGATGATGCCCGGCGGATTCGACTGCACGTCGTTGCGCGTTGGCAGCCGTCCGTACCTGGCGAGGAACTGTTGGCACTCCCGGCTGAGCATGAAATTGGCGGCAAGCCGCGCCGCGTTCGGATGCGGTGCCTTGGCGTTCACGCCGACCTGGCCGAAGAACAGCGTGACCGGGTCGAGCGCCCACACATCGATCGCCCCGCCGGCGAGTTTGACGTTCATCGACAGATTCACGTAGTTGTTCAGCGATATCCAATATTCACCGGCGCCGGTTGCGCGCGCCATGGCCAAATGGCCGTCGGTAACCACGGGCCGCAGCGTCGCCACGATGCGTTTGACGAGGTCGATGCCCTCGCGTTCGCCGTAGTACTGCACGATGGCCTTGAGCCATTCGTTATCGGTGCCGTCGATGGCGACCTTGCCCGCCCATTCCTTGCGCTGCGCAAACTCCTCGTAGCTCTGCGGTAGCTCGGACGGTCTCACCCGCTCGGTGTTGTAGGCGGGCGAATTATAATTGGCATAGACGCCGTACCAGCGCTGGTTCGGATCACGAGCATTCGGAGAAATGTGGCTGGCCTCGGGTGGCTCGTACGCCGCCAGCATTTGCGCCGGCATTTTGTTGATGGTCGCGGTTTGCACGATGTCGTAGGATCTCTGATCGGCGCGAAATTCGATTCCCATGCGCGACATCAACACCGCATCAGATGCGCGCACATATTCGACCTTGATGCCGGTGGCGTCGGTGAACAATTTGAACAGCGGCAGCCCTTCCTGCTCGTTGGTCGACGAGTAGACGATGAGCGAGCCTTCCGCCCTGGCCGCCGGGAGCAGTGCCGGATCGAGCCAGGGGCGCGACGGCGCGGTGGCCTTGTCCTGCGCGCGGGCGGGCGCGGGACCAAGCAGCAGAAAAAGCGGCGCAACGAGCGACAGCGCGAAGCCGAGCACTGCCGCCGTCAGACCTGCGATCTTTGGCACGCCGATCAACTCACCCTCCCTGCCTCCCAACCTGGGCGCACTTCAAGTTCGACGCTTTTGCTTGTCGGCAGGAGCGACGTGGTTCGCTTGATCGGCGCGGCGCAACCGGCACCGCGGGGAATCCGCTCGACTTTTCCGCCGGTTGGATTGCGCGCGGACGGAGCATATCTGATGCCTGATATTTGACAAACCGGCTTGCGTGCCCGATGACGCTTGCACTGCCGCGGGAGAAGAGTTGGTGAATACAGCGACGGCCACACCTGCCGAGGCTACGCCGGCAAAGCATGCGGACCGCCTGATCGACATGCGCGTGACCGCGATCCGCTATGCGGCCCGCGACACGAACCTCTACGAATTCGCGCCGCTGGACGGAAAGCCGTTGCCGACCTACGAGCCCGGCGCCCACATCGACCTGCATCTGCCGAACGGACTGGTCCGGCAGTACTCGCTGATCAACGCCGAGCCCGATGGCTCGAGCTACACCGTCGGCATCAAGCGCGATCCGGCGAGCCGGGGCGGCTCGCGCTACGTGCACGACGAGCTGCGTGTCGGCAAGACGCTCAAGATCAGCGCGCCGCGCAACAATTTTGCGCTGGTGGAGAGCGCCAGCCACGTGCTGCTGCTGGCCGGAGGCATCGGCATCACCCCGATTTGGTGCATGGTGCAGCGGCTGCACAAGCTCGGCCGCGCTTGGAAGCTCTATTACGCCTGCCGCTCGCGCGCCGATATGGCCTTTCTGCAAACGCTGGAAGCCATGGGCCCGGCACAGTTCCATTTCGACGACGAGAGCGCAGGCGGTTTCCTCGACGTCAAGGCGATCGTCGCCGAGGCGCCGAAGGACGCGCACCTCTATTGCTGCGGACCGACGCCGATGCTCAAGGCGTTCGAGGCCGCGACCGCGGATTGGCCGCGCGCGCAGATCCACGTCGAATATTTCACCCCCAAGCAGGAGGCGGACAAGAAGGGCGGCTTCGTGGTGGAGCTCGCGCGCTCTGGACAGGAATTCGTCATTCCCGAAGGAAAGAGCATCCTGCAGGTGCTGCTCGATGCCGGCGTGGACGTCGACTATTCCTGCGAGCTCGGCATCTGCGGAGCCTGCGAGCAACGGGTGATTTCGGGCACCCCCGAGCACCGCGACGCCATCCTGACCGAGGAGGAGCAGGCCTCGAACACCAAAGTCATGATCTGTTGCGCCGGCTGCAAGAGCGAGCGGCTGGTGCTCGATCTGTGATCGGGACCTCTGGCCGCTCGTCCCCGCGCATGAGCGGAGTTTTGTTATGGACCCTATCCTGCTCCCGCTACTGGTTGAGCAGGGGGATGCTCT
>VAZL01000072.1 GCA_005883445.1 Alphaproteobacteria bacterium
TAACGAAACGATGTCACCGACGGGGTGCTCGCGCACGAAGTGTCGCGAGCACCCCCCGGGACATTGTCTCAAAACAGCGTAAAAACGCGGCCGCTTCGGCAATTGCTGAAGTGGAATCGTGATTGGGGGAGTCAACAATGCGTGATCCTCGGACGAAAACGCGCGGCCTCGCCTTGGGCGTGGGCTTGTGCGCAGTCGCGATCGCCGCCGGGCTGCAAGTTCAGGTCGCCAACGCGCAGGACAAGCCTGCCGCGACGCCGGCCAGCGCCCAGGCGCAGACGAACAGCAAGGCCGTCTATTACGTCGATTTCCGAGCGCGCACCGCCGCCAGCTATGGCCATGCCTTCGTGTGGTATGGACGCGCCGACCAGAAGCAGATCGAAGTCGCCGGCCTCCATCCCGCCACCGAGAACGTCATTCCCTACATCCTCGGGCATGTCATTCCGGTCCCGTCCGAAACGGGTAAGAGCTACGGCGATCTCGATGAGGAATACGTGACGGCGAGCTATCGCGTCTACATGACCGAAGCTGAGGCCAGGGACGTGTTCGCGTTTATCAAGCGCCTGCAGGCGAGGTCGCCGATGTGGAACGCGGCGACATGGAATTGCGTGGCCTTCATTCAAGCGATCGCCATACACATGGACTTGAAAGTGCCCGGGAACCACCTCCTGTACCCGGAGGACTGGGTCAACCAGCTCAAGAAACTCAATGGCGGACGGCGCTACATGTCGAGCCCCGCGGTCGCGCAGGCCGCTTCCGCCAAGCCCACCGCAACGGCGCAGAAGCCTGCGACCCGTGCAAACGCGCAAGCCCCCGCGGCGGGCTATGCGGCGGCGGGATATTGATCGCCATCGACGACCGCCACACGGATTAGCATAGACACAAGCGGAGGCGTTCACGCCTCCGCTTGTTCATTGGGAGCAAGCGCGGCCTACCTATGCCGCTGCCGGCGGCTTCCCCGGCCGTCGCCGTGCCGTGACGAAGAGCAAAAAACCCGATCCGAGACAGGCCGGCACCGCGGCCCACAACCACGACTCGTTGCGCGTCGCGACATAGATCGTCACGGCGAAGAGCCCCATGACGGCGCTGACGCCAAGAATGACGAGCGCCCATCGCGCGCTCACCGTTCCACCCATGACCGGCGCGAGTACGAGCGGCACGAACGAGAGCTGCGCGCAATAGAATGCGAATAACAGGGCGAGAAACTCACTGCTGGCAAAACTGATCTGAAGGTATGCGTCCGCGATCAAGAATCCGGCGACGATCATCACCAGGTAGAGCCCACCTCCCGCCAGGACGAGACGTCGCGTTGTCCCCTCCCCCGTCTGCGCCGCTGCCGACGCCCGTTCCGGCCAAAATGCCGGCAGCACATCGTAGCGAACGGTGCAGAGGCTCGCCGAGAACAGCGAGCTCATCGTCGATAGCGCGATCGCAAACACGCTCACCAGCAATAACGCCAAGGCGGCGCTGGCCATCGCATTTTCCTCCGCGGCCAGCTCGCGAATGAAGGCCGCTATTGCGTCCGCGCCGCCTGGCGTTGCCATCGCCACGGCTGCAATGACGCCGAACATGCACATAAACAGCGACATGAGCGGGGTCTCGATGGCGTAGATCCTCAAGATCCCCCGGACTATCGCCGGCCGTTGGCTCGGCTCAATGTCACGCGCGTCCTTCTCGAACGCTGCAAGCCTTTGCCAATTGGTCATGTCGGCGACCGGATGGTTCCGGTTTGCAGGGCAGCCGCGCTCTCGCGCGCGATCGCTGGCAGACCGTCGGAGTACAATTGCATTGCAGCGAGCACAATGACCCACGCGGCACATACGGAGATGCATGCATTGAGTATCTTCTCGAACCTCCTGAACAGACGGCCACCCAGCGGCTCGCGGCCGGAAGGATCGGTATTGGAATTCGCGGTCCGGAGCGGGCTGGTATCGACGTAAACTGAACGCCGGTAAAAAGGCATGACCGCGCAGCAAGCGGCCACAAACACCATCGCAAATGTGCTGTGCGGCGACATCGGCCGCAGCGCCGAAATCAGCAAATACAACAGCAGAGCCGTCGCGCCGAATAGACCGAGATACAACATGCCCAGTTGCGACTGGGCCGAGCGCATGACGCCGGAATTTCCGGAAAGCATCGCGTACAACGCCATTAACGCCAAGAAACCGGAAACGAACACGGATGTGGCAGCGGCGTTGTCCGAGAGTATTGGCTTTAGAAACGTCGCCACGACGAGTGCCTCGCCGATCACCAAGGCAAAGATGGCGAAAACCGTCAGACACGACGCGAACAGCCGAACTCGCGGATCGTTGCCGTGCTGTCGGGCGATGAAGTCATGGACCGTGATGGATCGGTCCTCATGCAACGCGCTTTGCATGAACGCGAGCATCGGCCGACGCACGATGTAGATCAGGCCCACGCCCAATGCGAAAAATGTCGAGTAGATGATTGCCGGCCAAAAATCGGCGCTCGCGCCCCAGACAAAGAACGGACCGAATGTCGCCATCTTTAGCGCATATCCGACTGAAGAATTGCGAATCACGCCGGGCGGGGTGTGTTCAGACGAGACGAAATAGTCCTGCGCGCGCGCGTATGCCTTACGCCGCAGCAGGTAGATCGGTATCAGGTAGATTGCGAGCGAAACGAGGGGGAGAAATAACACAAGCGGCATAAGGATTTGCTGCGTTCGCGTGTCCAATCGCAACCGCGCGATAATGCGGAAAAAAACGACCGGGAGCAACGGATCGGGGGCGCGACCCGGCCAAGTCCGGCAACAAGTCCGGCACGAACAAGTCCGCGCGAACGGGGCACACGTCACTGATGTGACAAAGGGCGTTCCGGCTGAAACAGGGGGCAATGGCTGAGATGATTGCACGGATCCGACGCGGACACCGCGGCCCACTCGCGGCGGTGCGCGCACACGAAGATCGCGACGCATCGCGTTTGCGCCTCGGCGCCAGCTGCCTCGCGGTCGCCATCACGCTACTGTGGTGCAACTGCGCGCTTGCCGCTGAACCCCGCGTGCTGCTGCTGCGAGGGTGGTTCGGCGTGTTCTCGACCGGCATGGATAGCCTTGCCAGCGAGCTCAAGGCCAAAGGCATCAAGGCCGAGGTGGCCAGCCATTTATATTGGTCGACCGCGCTCAAGGACATCGTGAAGGAGCGGGCCGCGGGCAACACCGGCCCGCTCGTCTTGGTCGGGCACTCCCAGGGCGCGAACAACGTGATCGATATGGCGCGTTCGCTCGAGACGCGCAAAATTCCCGTCGACCTCCTGGTGACTCTCGCCCCGTTCATGCAGGATCCGCTCCCGTCGAATGTCGTGCGGGCGGTCAACTACTACCAGTCTCCCGGCTGGGGCGCGCCGCTGACGGCCGACCGCGGCTTCCGCGGCAAGCTCTCCAACGTTAACGTCGGAGACGATTGGACCATTGCCCACATCAGCATCGACAAGAGCACCAAGATCCACGCGGATATTGCGCGCGAGATCGCTGCGGTGCTGCAGGCGAAAGAGAAAGAGGGGACGGAAGAGGCCAGTCCGCTGACCGCCGCGGCGCAGCCGTCATCACCGCAAAAGAAATTCCCGCCGCAGGCGCAGGCGCAATAGAGCGGCACAGCGCGGCGCCCGCCGCGCTAATATATCCCCGGCAAGATGCGCGCGGTCCGCGCCATGTAGCGGCGGTACTCGTCGCCGAACGTTTCGGTCATCAGCGCCTCCTCGCGCCCGATGCGCAGAAAGAACAACGTTCCGAAGCCGATCAGACCCGCCGGCCCCGCGATCCAATTCGGCAGCAGGAGCGCCTGCGCCAACGCCCACAGCCAGAACGCCGAATACATGGGATGCCGCACGCGACTGTAGACGCCGTTCGTCACCAGCGTGTGCCGGTCGCGCACTTCCAGCGTCACCGACCAATTGCGTCCAAGGTCCTTGTGCGTGCGGTGGAACAGCCAGAGCGAGGCGGCGAAGACCGCGGCGCCAAGCCAGGCTTGCCAGGGGCGAAACGGGTAGTTGGCGAAATGCGGGGCATCGCCGACCACGTAGATGAAGGGAAGGACTCCCAATCCCGTGGCGGAGACCGCCATCAGCGCGATCTCGCGGCCGCGATCGGCGCGCCGCAGCTTCGGGGTGCGGCGCGCGCGGCGGTCGTGGGGATAGCGGATGATGAACCAGCCGACGACGCCGACAAGCCAGATCACCTTGGCGGCGAGCGGCGTCATAGCGACGGCTGCGCGAGCACGCTGCGCGGGCGCGACGAATCGCGGTAAGTGCCGTCGGCCGCGACGAAATCCAACAGTCCGACCGGCGACGTCGTCCAATCGAGAAACGGCGCCGGGCCGCACACCATGAGAAAATAATCGTACGGCGCGCGCCTGTCGTTGGCCATCACCGAGCGATAATGCAGCCGCAAAACGCTGCGGCGCGCGCGCGCGAACGTTTCAGGCAGCAGCATATCGTGGATCTGCACGCGGCGGATCACCGGCTTGCCGTCGAGCCGATCGTCGGGAATGTGCCGCAGCGATACCGGATCGAATTTGTAGAAGCTGATGGTATCGGCGCGCGATTGATATTCGGTCCAGCCGATCGACGGTTCGGCCACGATGCGCGCGATCTTGCGGCGGATATCCTGCGCGCGCGGATGCAGCGCGAATTTCGGGATGGTCGCGCCGATGGTGAGCACGCAAATCGTTACGCCACGACGGCCGAAATCGGCATCGCGCGCCAGCGCGCGCACGAGCACATCGAGCACGAGCATGGCGCCGAGGCTGTGGCCGACGACCACGATTTCGTCGACCGCGGCCTCGCGCGCGCGCGCGAGCAACGTCTCGGCAAAACGATCGAGGCGGGCATCGATGTCGGGCCGGCGGCCGTGCAGGTAGTCGTTGGCGCAGATCCAATCGTCCAACAGCTGCTGCACGCGCCAGCGCCCGCCGGGCCAGCGCAGCAGCAGGAGAAAGACGGCAACGCCAACCGCTATGCCGGCCGCCGCGGCGCCCATGCCCTCGAGGCCCACGAACGCGATCAACAGGCGCGCGGCGAGCCATCCGCCAACCGCGAACAAGACGACCGCAAGGATCGGAAACAGGAAAAAGATAGCGTATCGCTGGTTCGCGAAAATGTAGCGAAACATCGTGCCGGTGACGATGAAGTCGAGATAGGCGCGCACCGCCTTGAACAGCCGCAGCGGCAGCGGATGCGTGAAATCGCCGCGCACGATGTCGTCCCACAGCAGCACTTCGTGCCCCGCCTCGACCTGCCAGTTGGCGCCGCGCGCGCTCACGGTCCACCAGGCGCGCGATTGCTCGTTCGACTCTTCGAGGGCGGACAAAGTCGCCTCGACGTTCCAGGTGCGCCGGAAAACCTCGAGCTGGCGCGCGAACCGCCGATACTGCGCGCCGGCGTCGATCGGGTCGTATCCCGCCACGTGATAGACGTGCCGACGCCGGATCATGCTCACGGCGGCTATTTCATCATCTCGTCGGGCGGCATGATGCCCCACAGATTGGCGGCCGACGGATCCTTGGGCCACACCTTCGGTTTCTGCGGATGGTCGCGGTGCCACGGCCGCGGCTCGAAATAGCCGAGCTCCTCGTTGACCTGATCGAGCTCGGCGAACAGCTCGGTGATCAACCCGTTCGGGGCGCGATGGTAGGCGAAAAGGTTGTGACCGATGCCGTGCCGTCCCGGCCCCCAGATCAGCTTGTAACCGTTGAGGCTGAGAAAATCGCAAGCGGTCTGCAGGTGCGCCCAATCGCGCAGCTCGAACGCCGTGTGAAAATGCCGATTCGCGTCGATCTGCATCAGGTTGATGGTGTGGTGGTCGGGACCGCAGCGCAGGAACGAGAAGAAATCCCCCATCCAATCGGACTCGCGAAAGCCGAGCACGTCGCAATAGAACTTGGTCACGTGTTTGACGTCGGTGACGAAAAACGCGACGTGACCGAGCTTGTGCGGAACGATACCCTTGGTGGCGGGTCCTCGAACGCGACCATGTCCGCGATCGTCGGCTCGGGATCCTTGCGGCGCTGCGTCTTGATGCCGTGGCCCTGGATCTGTTTTTCGAACGCGCCCAGATCATCGTCGGGGCCGATCTGGAACCCGAGCCGCACGCATTTCGCTTGCGAGCCCTTGCGCAACACCACCGAGTGATGGTCGATGGTCGAGGCGAGATAGACCGCGTCCTTGCTCTTGTCGGTCGGCGCGAGGCCGATCACCTCGGTGTAATATTCGCTCTGCTTGTCGACATCGGGCATTTCGTAAACGGCGTGGGCGATCTTCTTGACGCGGATCATGTGGTCCTCCGTTGTTGCTTGTTTCCCGTTGAAAATCAGGCTTTGGAGCGCGCCAGCGCGCCGATGACGTCGACGATGGCAGCTCCACGCTGCGCCGCATCCGGGATACGAAACTTAAAATTAGCGCCCATAAGGCCCGCTCGCAAAGCTTAAGCCAGCTCGAGCGACTGGTCGGAAAAATGCACTTTGATGCCGAGCGAGCCCTCCATCACCGTCCATTCCCGCAGCTCGAAGCTGCGCAGCCCGTGCACGACGAACGGATCGGCCTCGGCGATTTCGCGCGCCGCCTGCGCGCTCGCGGCCCGCAGGATGGTCAGCCCGTCGCCGCGGGTCTTGCCGTCGGCCTCCGCCAACGGACCGGACGCGAACAGCACGCCCTTCTTCTCCAGGCCGATCATGTATTCAAGGTGGCGCGGCAAATGCTCGGCGATCTTTTCGGGGGCCGCGCCGCCCTTGGAGAGGACGACGTAAAGCTTTTTTCGAAGCATGGTCTTGGTGAGCTCGCGGATGCGCTCTTGCGTCATAGGTATCCTCCCCTTCGGCGGCGGCTTGTCGCGGCAGTTAGTCCCTCGCACCGCCGCGAGCATGGCGAGACGGCCGACTGCGATCAAGGATCCGCGCCCGCGGCGTAATCCTTCGACGCCTGTTTTTTCCTGTAAAAATACAGAAAAAAAGCAGGAGCTGGGCACAACGCGTCGCGCTCCTCACTTTGCACGGCCCGTCGCTCGTCGAGCGACGATCGGCTATTCTACCATAGTTTCAATTAGTAGTCAATAGATAGATACAAATTGTAGTCGATACGGAACGTCAGGGGGTTCACGGCCGGCGTTTCCGTCGAGGCGCGCGGCGCTTGAGAGAATATCCTCCGCCGGAGCGCCGTTTGGGTCCGGGAATGGCGCGATGACCGTCCTGCTGCTCGCGCAACGCATCGGCTGCGCGGCAAACCACTTCAGAAAGCTGCCGGAGCTGTCCGGCCAGGGGACTTGTCTTGCGCCAGATCATGCCAACGGTTCGCGCGGGTTGCGGTTCCTTAAACCGAGCAACAGACACTGACGCCGAGCGTGTCTCCACCGCCACGGCCATTTCCGGGATCAAGGTTACACCCATGCCGGCGCTGACCATTTGGACAAGTGTAGATAGCGAGCTCGCGTCCAGCGCGTCACGCGGCGGCGACGATTGCATATTGCAGAACGACAGAGCCTGATCGCGAAAACAGTGCCCCTCTTCGAGCAGGAGCAGCCTCATCTCGCGCAGCGTTTCGCTACTGGGCACCGGCGTTCCCTCATCCTCGCCCGGCCGGACCAGCAGGAAGTTTTCCGCAAACAGCGCGACCTCGGTAAGCGACGGTTCGGACACCGGCAGAGCAACAATTGCCGTGTCGAGCCGGCCTTCCACGAGCTCTTGGATGAGTCTCGACGTCAGCGCCTCGCGTACGTGAATGTCAAGTTCGGGATGCATTCGAGTGAGGTTCCCAATGACCGTAGGCAGCAGATAGGGTGCAATCGTTGGGATCATTCCGATGTGCAGCTGGCCCGCAAGCCAGCCCCGCGACGCTCGCGCGAAGTCTCCCAGTTCATCGACCGAGCGCAGGATGTCGCGGACGCGTAGGGCGGCATCCTCTCCGAACTTCGTAAGCCGGACTTGTCGTGCGCCTCGCTCGATGAGCACGGCGCCCAGAGCCTCCTCCAGGTCCTTGATCTGCATCGACAAAGCGGGCTGCGAGATTCCACAAGCTGCTGCCGCGCGTCCGAAATGGCTATGACCCGCCAGCGCATCGAAATAGCGAAGCTGCCTCAGCGTTGTCTCTATCATCAGAATATCTTATCACAGCAATCATTAAAGTCAATTTTACCTGATCGGATGCGTCAGGTAAATTGCCGCCACGGAAAATAACGCAAACCGCGACAGGAGGAAGATGATGGATGACGTGACCAAATGCCCGTTCACGGGTGGGATGCATACACACACGAACCGAGACTGGTGGCCGAACCAGCTGGACGTCCGGAGTCTCCATCGCAACTCCACTTTGTCCGATCCAATGGGCCAGGCGTTCGACTACGCCAAGGAGTTCAAGAGCCTCGATCTGAATGCCGTGATCAAGGACCTGCATGCCTTGATGACGGACTCGCAGGAGTGGTGGCCGGCCGACTTTGGCCACTACGGGGGACTGATGATCCGCATGGCGTGGCACAGCGCGGGGACGTACCGCATCGCCGACGGCCGCGGCGGTGCAGGCGCGGGCCAGCAGCGCTTCGCGCCGCTCAACAGCTGGCCGGACAACGCGAACCTCGACAAGGCGCGCCGGCTGCTGTGGCCGATCAAGCAGAAGTACGGCCGCAAAATCTCCTGGGCCGACCTTATGATTCTCGCGGGCAACGTCGCGCTCGAGTCGATGAACTTCAAGACGTTCGGTTTCGGCGGTGGCCGCGCCGATGTCTGGGAGCCCGAAGAGCTCTACTGGGGTCCCGAGGGGACCTGGCTGGGGGACGAACGCTACAGCGGCGAGCGCGAGCTTCAGAACCCGCTCGGCGCGGTGCAGATGGGCCTGATCTACGTCAATCCACAAGGACCGAACGGCAAGCCGGATCCGGTCGCGGCGGCCAAGGACATCCGCGAAACGTTCCGCCGCATGGCGATGAACGACGAGGAGACCGTCGCGCTGATTGCCGGCGGCCACAGCTTCGGCAAAACCCACGGCGCCGGCGATCCGTCACTGATGGGCCCGGAGCCGGAAGGCGCCTTGATCGAGGAGCAGGGCCTCGGGTGGAAGAGCAAATTCGGCACGGGCTTCGGCGCCGATGCCATCACGGGCGGCCCGGAGGTCACCTGGTCGCAGACGCCGACGAAATGGAGCAATCACTTCTTCGAGAACCTGTTCAACAACGAGTGGGAGCTGACGAAGAGCCCGGCCGGCGCCTTTCAGTGGAAGGCAAAAGGCGCCGTCGCCACGATCCCGGACCCCTACGACAAATCGAAGAAGCATGTGCCGACCATGCTGACCACGGACCTCTCGCTGCGCATGGACCCGGCCTACGAGAAGATCTCGAGGCGCTTTTACGAGCATCCGGATCAGCTCGCGGACGCGTTTGCCCGCGCGTGGTTCAAGCTCACGCACCGCGACATGGGGCCGATCCATCGTTATCTCGGCCCGCTCGTCCCCAAGGAAATACTGATTTGGCAAGACCCGATCCCCGCGGTGAATCATCCGCTGATCGGGGAGCAGGATATTACTGCGCTGAAGGCGAAAATCCTTGGCTCCGGCCTGTCGGTGTCGCAGCTGGTCTCGGCCGCTTGGGCCTCGGCATCCACGTTCCGCGGCTCCGACAAGCGTGGCGGAGCGAACGGCGCGCGCATTCGCCTCGCGCCGCAGAAGGATTGGGACGTCAATCAGCCGAAGCAGCTCGCGACGGTGGTTCAGAAGCTCGAAGCGATCCAGAAGGAGTTCAACGCCTCGGCCACCGGCGGCAAGAAAGTCTCGCTCGCCGACCTGATCGTGCTCGGCGGCGCCGCAGCGATCGAGAAGGCCGCGAAGGCGGGCGGGCACGACGTAAAGGTCCCGTTCACGCCGGGACGCATGGACGCGTCGCAGGAGCAGACCGATGTCGACTCCTTCGCCCCGCTCGAGCCGGCCGCCGACGGTTTCCGCAACTATCTCAGCGGGAAGCAGCTCATGTCGCCTGAGGAGGCGTTGGTGGATCGGGCGCAGTTGCTGACACTGACGGCGCCGGAGCTGACGGTCCTCGTCGGCGGCCTGCGCGTCCTGGGCGCAAATGCCGGGCAGTCCAAGCACGGCGTCTTCACCAAGCGGCCCGAGACGCTGACGAACGATTTCTTCGTCAACCTGCTCGACATGGGCACAGAATGGCAGCCGTCCGCCGGCTCTGAAGGCGTGTACGAGGGCCGCGACCGCAAGACGGACGCGGTCAAGTGGACCGGCACGCGTGTCGACCTGATCTTCGGTTCGCAGTCGCAGCTGCGCGCCCTCGCGGAAGTCTATGGGTGTGCGGACTCGAAGGAGAAGTTTGTGAAAGACTTCGTGGCTGCGTGGAACAAGGTGACGAACCTCGATCGCTTCGACCTCGCCCCATCTCTGCGCAAAGCCGCTTGAGGGCTTCTAAAGCACGTTCGTTTGTGCTTGAAGCACTTCAGCGCCGCAAACTCGGTGCGCTCCCCTCCCCCTCGTGGGGAGGGGCTTGGGGTGGGGGTCGTGCGACTCCTTTGCAAGTGGCGCCATCGTTATCTCGCCGCATCACCCCCACCCCCGCCACAAGCGGATGCACATGTGTCAGGCATCGAGGATTTAGCGATGACGGTGCGTCCCCGAAAGACGTCTGAGGAGTGCAACTGCTTCGCCATGCGCGCGGCGGCGAGGCATCTGAGCCAATCCTACGATCGGTTCTTGGCGCCAAGCGGCCTGCGCACGACCCAATTTTCCATCCTCGCGCGGCTCAAGCGGAGGGGTCCATTGACGATCAACGCGCTTGCCGAGGACATGGTGATGGATCGCACCACGCTTGGACGCAACATCTTGCCGCTGGAACGGGACGGGCTGATCAGCATCGAGCCGACTGCATCCGACCGCCGTGCCAAGGAGCTGCGCCTGACCAAGGCGGGCGAGAAGCGCCTGCAAGCGGCGCTCAAACGCTGGTCCCAGGCGCAGGCGCGATTTGAAACCGTGTTCGGAGCCGACCGTGCTGGCGACCTGCGCAAGCTGTTGCGAGCCGTCGCGGCGAGCGAATTCGCGCCGGGGAAGGAACCGCCTAGCCGCCGATGATCGATCAGCCAACCCGCTGAGCCGCCTCACGACCGCCCCGTCGCGCTATGCGCGCGAAAGCCGCTCGCTTGCGAGAGATCGAGAATATGTTCGGATATCAGCCGTGAAGCGATGCTCTGCGCTTCACGGCTTGATGGCAACGTCAGGGAGATATCCGGGTCGGTAGATCTGCTCCGCCGTCAGCTTGTCGCCGGATACCTCGATGTTGTTGTTGATGAAGTCGACCGTATTCTTCATGCGGTCGGTTGAAATGTAGCCGAAGCCGTTCTTCTCCACGTCCGGCGTGATCGCGATACGCTTGAGGATTTGAATTTCCTCGATCACGATCTGCGGATCGAGCGCCTTCACAAACTGGATTTCGATGCGCGCGGCTTCCTCCGGGTCGGCAAGCGCGTCCTTCCAGCCCTTGAGCGCCGCGCGCACGAATTTCTTCACGATCTCGGGATTCTTCGCCAGAAAGTCCTCGGACACGCCGATCGAGTTCGCATAGATCTCGAGACCGTAATCGCCTGCGAACAGACAGACCGGCTTCGCATTCGTCACCGCGCGGCGGATGGCGGGTTCGCTCATCAGGAATTGATCGATCGATTGCACTTTTCCGGCGGCGAGCATGGGTACGCGCGAGGCCGCGTCGATATTCACGATTTTCAGCGTCTTGCTGTCCACCTTGTTCATTTCCATGAACGCCGCCCAGATCTTCGGCACGAACGATGCCGTGCTCGAGCCAAGCTCGAGGCCCGCCATTTGTTTGGGCTCGGTGACGTTGGCGCCGGGATTCAAGGTGAAGATGCAATAGGGCGGCTTTTGATAGTTCGCCGCCACGATCTTGACCGTTGCGCCTGCGCTCCCCGACGCGACCAGGCTCGGGATGTCGATGAAGCCGATCTCGGCGCCGCCGGTGGCGACGGTTCGGATCGCATCCGCGGTCCCCTTCGACGGCATGATGGTGACGTTCAAGCCCTCGTCCTTGAAGTAACCCTTGCCGAGTGCGACGTACCACGGCGCATGGCGGCCCAAACTTATGAAATCGAGCACGAATTTGAGGTCGCGCTCCTGCGCCTGCGCGGCCGGGCAGAGGAGGCACGTCGCGATCGCGGCAACCGCCGTCACGCGTGCGATCAACGGTCGAAACATGAGTGCCTCCCGATCTGCCAAGGAGCAGCGTCGCGCGGCTTCGAGCCACGAAGACGAGCCGTCCCGGCGGCATTTGACGCTCAAAATACCATAAGATATTCCACGCGATACTCAAGACGCCGCTCGCAGCGGTCGCCGCAATCGGGCTCCGCGTGTTTGCGCAAAGCAAGTTTCGGGGACGGCGAACGCAACAGCGAGCACAGAATGGCGTTCGGGGTGATCAAGAACGTGCGCAAGGTGTTTCAGCTCGAGGAAATCGGCTGGAGCGCCCTCGAGCCTATCGTCGCCTTGGACGACGCGAGCTTCCGGTTCGAGGAGGGCGAGCTCGTTGCGCTCCTGGGACCGAGCGGATGCGGCAAGACGACGCTGCTGCGCATCATCGGCGGGCTGATTGCGAAAACGGCGGGGTCGGTCGCGATCGACGGACGCGAGGTCACCAAGCCGATGGGCGACTACGGCTTCGTGTTTCAGACGCCGAGCTTGATGCCGTGGCGAAACGTCTTGGATAATGTCTTGTTTCCCATGGAGATCCTCAGGAAGAACGACGCCGCGGCGCGGCGGCACGCCCACGAGCTTCTGGAGCTGGTGGGGCTGAGCGGCTTTCTTTCGGCGCGGCCGCACCAGCTCTCCGGCGGCATGCAGCAGCGCGTCGCGCTTTGTCGCGCGCTCGTTCACCGGCCGCGGCTCTTGCTCATGGATGAGCCTTTCGGCGCGCTCGACGAGCTCACGAGAATGGATATGAACGATCTCCTTCTTCGCATCCGCCACGAAACCAAGGCGTCGGTCCTGTTCGTGACGCATTCGATTTCGGAGGCCGTCTATCTGTCGGACAAAGTCGTCGTTTTCAGCAAACGCCCGGCTCGTGTGGTCAAGGAAATAACGATCCCGCTGTCCTACCCTCGCAGCCAAAACGTTCGCTTCACCACCGCGTTCACCACGGCCGAACGGATCGCAAGCGAGGCGCTCGGCGTCGTCGCGCCGGCCGCCGAAGAGGCATCGGCACAATGACATCGCGCTTTGTTTCGCAGATCCTCTACCCGCTCGCCGGCGTCGTTCTGATCGTCGCCGTGTGGGCTCTCGCCTGCTGGCTGGTCGATATTCCGACGGTGGTGCTGCCGTCGCCGGACAGGGTGTTGCGCGCCTTGATCATCCGCGGCGATCTGTTGCTCAGCGAGGGTTGGATCACGCTCAAGGAGACCTTGTACGGATTTCTGCTGGCGCTGGCGGTCGGGCTTCCGCTCGCGGTCGCGGTTGCAAATTCGCGGCCGCTGAATCTGATGTTCTATCCGCTCCTGATCGCGCTGCAATCCGTCCCGAAAGTGGCCTTGGCGCCGATGATACTGGTCTGGCTCGGCACCGGGCTCGAATCCAAGCTCGCGATCGTTTGGCTGGTCGCGTTTTTCCCCATCATCGTCGATACCGCCGCCGGGTTGCGGGCCACCCCCAAAGAGCTGTTGGAGCTCGCCAACAGCTTGAACGCATCGCCGCTGCAGGTCTTCCTCAAAGTTCAGCTTCCCGCGGCGCTTCCGTTCGTGGTCACGGGCGCCAAGGTCGCGATTACCCTTGCGGTCATCGGCGCGGTGATCGGCGAATTCGTGGGCTCAAGCGAGGGGCTCGGCTTTCTCTTGCTCAGCGCCACCTCCCAGCTCGATACGCCGCTGGCATTCGCCGCCCTGTTTGCCTTGTCGGTGCTCGGGATATTCGTCTATGCGCTGGTGGGGATGGGCGAACGCATGATGTCGTCGTGGCTGCCGCCGGCGCCGGCGCGACACTGAGATCGTCGGCGATCGGAGACGATGGCGGCAGCGGCCGTGATGACGCAAGCAAAGCAACGGAGAACGCGATGAGCGATCAAAATATGGCACCGCCGATGCCCGCGGGCATGCCGAGCCTCGAGGAGGTGCTGCTGCAAAGCAACGACATTCCCTGGCGGGAAAAGTCGCTGGCGGGCATCTCGGAAAAAATGCTCTGGCGGGATGAAAAGGGCGGATCGTCGATCGCGTTGATCAAATTCGACGCCGGCGCCGGCATCCCGGAACCGCACCTGCATGCATCGAACCAATTCATGTTCTGCCTCAAGGGAAAGTACGAATACACCAAGACCGGTGTGACTTTGACGCCGGGGGCATTCTATTGGAATCCGAAAGGCCATGTGCACGGCCCGACGCTGGCACACGAAGAAACCATCGTGATCGAAATCTACGACGGTCCACATTATCCGCAGCGCCCGTCCTGGTACGCCAACGACGAGGATGCGCGCTGATGCCGGCCGACTCGGCTGATGCCGGGGCCGTTGCGATCGACGCGCGGCGGCTGATCTCCGCGGTGGCCGATATTTTCACGGCCGCCGGCATCGCGGCCGCGGATGCGCAAGTGGTGGCGGCGGATCTGGTTGCCGCCGACCTTGAAGGCATCGCGTCCCATGGGGTGATGCTGCTGCCCATGTACATCGAACGCATCGCGAAAGGTTCGGTCTCGCGTCGTAGCGCGGGGGAGATCGTCAGCGACCGCGGCGGCGCGATCGTCATCGATGCCGGCAACGCGCTCGGTCAGTTGACCGCCCGTCAGGCCGTCAAGCTCGCGGTGGCGCGGGCACGGGAGATCGGGCTGGCCGCGGGCGCGGTGCGCAACGGCTTTCACTTCGGTACCGCCGGACGCTACGCGCGCATGATGGCGGAGCAGAACTGCGTGGGCATCGTGCTTTCGAACACGCGTCCATTGATGCCGCCGCCGGGAGGCGCCGAGGCCATGGTCGGCAACAATCCCATTGCCATCGCGCTGCCCTCCGCCGGCGCGTTTCCGGTGGAAGCGGACATGGCGTTGAGTGCGACCGCCATGGGCAAAATCCGGCTGGCCGCTGCGGCGGGACAGCGTATTCCCGAAGATTGGGCCGTCGATTCACAAGGGCGGCCCACGAGCGACCCCGCGACGGCGATCAAAGGCATGCTGTTGCCGGCAGCCGGCCCGAAAGGATTTGGCTTGGCCTTCGTCATCGACCTCTTGTGCGGCGGCTTATCGGACGGCGCCGTCGGCGCCGACGTTCGCCCGCTCTACGGAGATCCGGCAGAGCCCTATCGCTGCGCCCATTTCTTTCTGGCCATTCACGCCGGCCACTTCCCGGTCGGCGAGCGGTTTGCCGAGCGGGTGCGCGATCAGGCGATGCGAGTGAGCAGGTCGAAGCGCGGTCCGGGAGTGGATCGCGTCTATGCGCCGGGAGAGCTCGTCTGGGCCACGCGACAGGCGAGCGAAGGCGTGTGTCGCCTCGATGCGCCGACCGTGAGAAGCCTCCTCGACACCGCCGCGCGGGTCGGCCTTGGCAACTTCGAATCATCGCTGCTGGCAGCGAGAGCGACCTAAAGACATGCGGACGCAGAGAACAATGAGGCGCTGACGATGCGGGCGCGCTTCGACGCCGCGGGAGATGTAATCGTCGTAACCGGCGGCGCCAACGGCATCGGTTTAGCCTTGGCGCGCGCGGCCGCGCAGGCCGGGGCCCGCGTCGTCGTTTGCGACGTCGACGCGGCGGCCATGGCGGCGCTATCGAGCGTTGCGGGAATTTCGACACGGCGTCTCGATGTGTCCGATCGTGCCGCAGTGTTCGATGTGCTGGGCGGGGTCGAACGCGAATTCGGCAAGATCGACGGCCTCGTCTGCGCGGCGGCGATTCAGCCCCGCTTGCCCGTTCACGAGATGGAGCCGGCGACTTGGGATCGCGTCTTGCGGATAAATCTCGACGGCGTGGTCTGGTGCTACCAGGCGGTGGTCGCCGGCATGATCGCGCGGCGGTCCGGAAGCATCGTTGCGTTTACATCGGGGTTGGCGCAGCAAGGCTGGCCCGAGGCGTCGGCCTATGCCGCCAGCAAAGCGGCGCTGATCGCATTCGCCAAAAGCGCGGCCAAGGAGATTTCGCGGCATCGCGTGCGGTTCAATCTCGTGGCGCCGGGCGTGATCGACACGCCGCAATATCGCGCCGCCAATGCCGGCGCCGATGATGCCCGTTGGCGCGCATCGGTCGGCGTCGGACAGCCCGAGGACGCAGTCGGTCCACTCCTGTTCTTGTTGTCCGATGAGGCGACGATGACCGCTTCGATCATCAGCCGGGACTTCGCCTATGCGGCGCAGGACGGTTGAAGGATGAGCAACGGCATGCCGCCCATCATCGTCGTCGGCGCGGGCCCGGTCGGCCTCACGACGGCGCTGGGGCTGCGTTTCTA
>VAZL01000575.1 GCA_005883445.1 Alphaproteobacteria bacterium
AGCCGGCAAGCTCCGCGACGGCGCCGGCGGCGATCGCCTCGGCTGCGAGCGCATTGGGATGGATGGTGTTGATGCCCACGAGCTCGGCGCCGCCGCCGAGATCGACCTCGATGAGCTCCCAGCTGTGGGCGAGCTTGCGGTTGGGATTTGCCGACTTCGACAGCCATACGCGCGCGCCCGCCGCGTCAAGGCCGATCATCGATCCGGGATTGGCGCAGTGCACCGTCACCGTCTCGCCCGAGGGCAGCACGACGTCGGCGAGAAAGCGCTTGTAGCGCCTGACCAGCGTTGCGGGGAAGAGCGGAACCGGAAAGCGCATTGCCGGAAAGCTTTTAGAGCAGTTTCATAATGAGGCGACCACCGCGCAACGATTTCGGTGCGCTCCCTCTCCCCGTTTGGGGAGAGGGTTGGGGTGAGGGGGATACAGAACTATCGAGAGACCTTAACCCCTCACCCCACCCCTCTCCCTACGGGAGAGGGAGCCGATCGAGCCTGTTGCGCGTTGATATATCATCAGCGCGACCGCATTCACTTCGCCAGCGGATCCGGGCGCAGCTGGAAGTGCACGGCCATGGGTTTCATGCCCTTGCCGCCTTCGATCAGCCACGGCGCGCGATCGCCGCTCGACGTCCACAGCCCGCGCCCCTTCCAGCCGGCATTGGGATCGTCGATGCGGCCGTCGAATCCCTTGGCGTAGAAGCCGAGCGGATACGGCACCCGCAGCGAGATCATCTTGCCGTCCTTGAGCGCGACCAGGCCGTCCATGAGGTTGGCCGTCGACATCGGCACGTCCTTGCCGAGCCCGAACGTGTCGTGCTGGTCGACCCAGCTGTAGTAGCTCGACTCGGCGCTGTTATCGCCGATGCCTTCGAAGCCCGGCCCCGGATACTGGTAGAACGACCAGCCCTCCGGACAATGGTCGCCGGTCGCCTTGGGTCCGTTGAGCGGGCCTTTGCACTTGCGCCGGTCGAAGCTGCCGATGTGGCCGCTCGCGAGCGACACCCAGACGACGCCCTGGCTGTCGATGTCGCCGCCGCGCGGACCGAAGCCGGGCAGCGGCACGTTGTAGATTTCCGCAAGCGCGGTCTCCGGCGGATTGGAGCCGGGATCGAGGCGCACGATCGAGCCGGGGCTCGCGCGCAGCGTGCCCCAGACCGAGCCGTCGACCGGGTTCGGCATCACCGCGTAGAACACCTGGGCGATGCGCTTGTCCTTGGTCGGATCGACCGGCTGGTTGGGCTCGACGTAGTCGTCGCGCTTGCCGTTGCCGTTGGTGTCGAGGATGAGCGCCGTCCATCCTTGCGACTTCGCCGCGTCGCCGGTCTCGTCGAACAGCTTGGTGTTGACCCAGCCCACCACGCCGCCGCCGCCGCCGCTCGAGGTCCACAGCGTGTCGTTGGCATCGTAGGCGAATTGCAGGTGATGGGTTTGGAAGCAGGTGTCGACGAAGGTGTACTTCATCGTCTTGGGATCGAGGATCGTGAGCGCCCGGTGGGTCTGCTCGAGCGGGAACAGCTTGGCCGAGGGATGGTCGGAGCCCTTCTTGCAGAAGTCCGGGTTGTTGGGGCCGCGCACCGCCGCCGCCATCCAGACCCGGCCCTTCTTGTCGAACATGGAATTGTGGTTGTTGACCTTGGTGTCATAGAGCTTCTCCTCGCCCCAATAGGGCGAAGGCCCGAGCGGCTTGTCCATCGCCGCATGTCCGGGTCCAAGCCCTTCGGGCGTATCCGCGTCGCGCACCGGCGCCTTGAAGTCGGTGACGGTGTGCGTCTTGGGGTCGAGGATCGGGATGACGTCGGTCGAGTATTCGGGCGAGCCGAACACCGGGCCATAGGCGTTGACGGTGGGATAACGCCGGTCCGAGGCGATCAGGTCGTGCAGGTACTTCTTCGGGTTGCCCCAGTCCCAGGTCGTCACCACGATGTTGCGTTCGAGCCCTTGCGGCCGGGTCGGCTTGGTCTTGGGCAGCTCGCCCTTGGCGACCCGTTCGCTCCAGTCCGCGAAATATTTGATCGGCGCGCCGGCGAGCTGGCCCGCGACGATGTTGACCATGAGCGCGCCCGATTGCCCAGCCTGAACGCGGCGCATCCATGCCTCGGCGTGGTTTGCGTACTCGCCCAGGCCCGGCGGGAGCGTGCGCGTCGACAGCTGGCCTAGTTGGTGGCAGCCGACGCAACCGTTGTTCTTCATCAGGTTGAGCCAGTCGGTCTGCTTGACCTTGTCGGGGATCTCGCCGTCTTTCTTGCCGAACTGGCTCGCGTCCGGAACCTTGAGCATCGAGTACCAGTAGATCGCCGGATAGTATTTTGCCGCCTCTGCCTCGCTCGGCGCCGGTGCCGCTTTGAGGTTCAACTGCTTGCCGGGCTCGGCGTCGACCTTGGGCGAATCCACGAGGCCGTAGCCGCGCACCCACACCTTGTATTTGGCCTTCGGAAGATCCGGCACCACGTAGCGGCCCTGATCGTCGGTCACCACCATCTTGGCGTAGCGGGTGGGAAGATCGGTGGTTTCCGCGATCACCCAGACGCCGGCCTCCGGCCCGTTCGCGCCGGTGACCACGCCGCCGATGTCGTCGTCATCGATGGCGACGGCGGGAGCTTGCTGGGCGGCGAGCCCGCCCGCCGAGCCGGCCAATGCCGCCGCAATCGCCGCCGCGCCGAGATAAAGCTTGCTCTTGCTTGTCATGTGGTTCCTCTCCTTGAATGTCCCGCTCAAATTTTCCGCTCTTGCGCCTGGGCGATCCGCATGCGGGCCGATGGCGGGATTTGACCCG
>VAZL01000576.1:0-6719 GCA_005883445.1 Alphaproteobacteria bacterium
GCCGGCGTGGGAGAGGCGACGGCCGCCTACGGCCGCGCGCTCGCGACGCGCAATTGGATCGACTTCGACGATCTCGTCGCGCTCTCGGTGCGCGCCTTGACGGCCGACCCCAGTCTCGCCGCCCGCTATCACAACCGTTGGCGATGGATTTCGGTCGACGAATTCCAGGACGTCGACGAGCAGCAATATCGCCTGCTGACGTTGCTCGCGCCGCCCGAGAGCAACCTTTGCGCGATCGGCGATCCCAACCAGGCGATCTATGGTTTTCGCGGCGCCGACGCGTCGTGCTTCGAGCGCTTCCGCCAGGATTATCCCGCCGCCAGGATCGTGCGGCTTGCACGCAATTATCGTTCGACCGGCACGATCGTCACCGCCTCCGCGCAGGTCATCGCGTCTCGACCGAGCGAGCCGATCGCCGAGATGGTGCGCGACATGCACGAGCGCATCGCCATCAACACGGCGCCGACGGAGCGGGCGGAAGCCGAGTCCATCGTGAAGGCAATCGAAGAAATGATCGGAGGCCACAGCTTCTTCTCGATCGACAGCGGTCGGGCGATGAGTGCGCCGGAGACCCAGCGCTCGTTCGCCGATTTCGGTGTGCTGTACCGTACCGACGCCCAATCGGCGCCGTTATGCGAGGCCCTCGACCGCTCCGGCATACCCTACAAGAAGAATTCCCATCGACCGCTCACGGACGAACCGGCGATCCAGGCGCTGTTGCGGGAACTCGGCGACGGCGGCGAGGCGACGACGCTTCTCGATGAACTGCGCGCCGCCGCCGAACGGCTGGCAGAGCACGGCGATGCCATGGACGGCGCGACGGTCGCGCTCCAGCGCCTCAGCGCAATCGCGCAGTCGTGTGGCAATGATTGCGTGCGCCTGCAGGATGCGGCGGCGCTCACGACGGACGCGATGTTCCGGGATGCGCGCGCCGACCGCGTTTCGCTCCTGACCCTGCATGCCGCCAAGGGGCTCGAGTTTCCGGTCGTGTTCATCGTCGGGCTTGAGGACGGCCTGCTGCCGCTCCATTGGGACGAGGCCGACGAGGCCGCGATGGCGGAAGAGCGCCGTCTGTTCTACGTCGGCATGACGCGGGCCAAGGATCGGCTGATCCTCAGCCACGCCCGACAGCGCCATTGGCGCGGCCGCCTGCGCATGCTCGAGCCCTCACCGTTTCTGTGCGACATCGAGAAGGAGTTGGTGAGGCATCAGCCCATGCCGGGCGCGCGCAGCAGGCCGCAGGACCGGCAGCTCAAATTGCTCTAGGCGACGGGCGCTCCATAAACCGCGCATCTTGGCGAGTCGCCGCTCGACTTGAGCGTCTACCGCGCCCCGCTCACGCCTGTAATCTTCCCGCCCGCATCATTTCGCTTTGCACGACGCCGTAAAGCGTGCTCCAAGCCTCTTTCAGTTCCGGAGTAAACGTGTCGCCGAGCTGATGTTCCAAGCCCCATAGCAATGCATCGCCGAACGCGGCGAAATGCGGGGGCTTCGCGCCAAATTGCGCATGTTGACGACCTGCATGGCTGATGATCGATTGGAACATCTCACGTTTGTCGAGTGAGCCCACTATTGCAGCGATCGTATCCATCAGCTTCAGGTGCTGCCTTTCCATGTCGTTCGGAAATAGCGGCATTGCATCGGGAGCGAGTTCGAAAAACCGGCTGTAAAATAGCGCAGCGAGCTTGCGACGGACCGGCCATATCGCGTCGAACGATCGTCTGACGAGGTCGACCTGTTCAGGCGTCATATTAACGGTCGCCCATTAGCTCGGATCCAGCATGCGGACGCGGGCACAGCCCTTGCTCACGAGCATGATGCCGGGGCGACCTCGGCCCACAGCCGCCCGCCCCCGCCGCGAGTTGCGAGCACGCGCACGCAGGCGCCCGTCGGCAGCCTGCTCTGCAGCTTGGTCGGATCGTTCGTTCCGGCCTGCGGCTCCGACCAGACCGGCAGCATCATTTTCGCCGACAAGATGGTGCCCGGCGGCGGCAATGAGGTATCGGAGATGCTGTAGCCGTTGAAATGCGGCACCCAAGAACCAGCCTGCCGGCGACTGAGTGCGACCCAGCCGTAGTGTTCCTTGGAGCCCGAAGCACCAAAAACGCCGAGCGAGGCGGTCTGCTGGCGCTGGGGGGATGAGTCCACGTGCGCGGGCGCCGCTGACGGGGCATGGGCGGCATCGCCAGGATGTTCGGTTATGGCTGCTTGGAAAATGGCGCGCGCGTCGGGATCGCCCTCGCCACAAAGCTTGTCGAACTCCGTCACGTCCTTCTTGAGCAAGCTACGCTTGGTCTCGGGCGCGACGTGCCTTTCCATGATGGCGACGATGTTGTTGCGCAGTTTCTGGCACGTGACGTCGCTCGAAAAATAACTTTGGTAAGCCGCGAAGGTGCCGGCGGCCGCCGCCGGAATCGCGAGCGCCGCCCCGGTCATTTGCAAAAGTCTGACCAAGTTTTCCGGGGTCATCGGATTCTCCGGTCGCCTGTTTACGACCATGTCGCCATGGCACGAAAATGGCAACGGCGACGCGGCTGGCTACTGCGGAGCCGCCGGCGATGCTGGCGCAGCGCCCTCACGTTTGCGCAGATCGGGCGATTCGGAGCGAGCGGTCGCCGGGCGTCGGGGCAGCGGCGCGAAGCCAGCCGGTGGCGGTTGCTTTGCGAGTGTCAAATCCAACGTCGCCGGGTTCGAGTACCAATAGGGAGGCGGAACATGGCGTCGCAAGTCCTCTTCGGCCGCCCTCATCGCCGCGATGGTATGCGCCGACTGATGCTGCGCTTCCGTAAGCGCATTGACGTCGTTCTTCAGCGCGTCGAGCTGGCCCCTGAGGCGATCGATTTCCTCGTCCTGCGCGGCGCGCTCCGCATTCCGCTGCGACGTGGCGGCCGATTGCAGCTCCAGCCGCAGTCGCCCGTCCGCGGTCGACCAAGCCAACGCGAGCGCGCCGATGACGCCCGCACCAAGCGCTATTCCGACGAGAGATAACAACCGCAATCCCCGCCGTTCTGCGCGCAGAATAGTGGCGGGGTCCTGTCCGAACTCCTCGTCGAACACATCGAGCCTTGGCATTTCCGCCGGGTCCGGCTTACTCGGCATCGGCGCTTCCACTGTTAACCAGCGTTTACTTGCCGCGCACTGCGCTGCAAACTTCTGCACGCCAATTTTCCCACGTCCGGCGCGGCGGCGCGCTGCATGATGCGCCCATAGCACCGGCATCTCAAGCCGCGCCTCGCCCCTCACGTGGGAGCAACCGGGCGTTCGTGGTAGGTTGGCAACAGACCAAAACGATGCATCGAGGGAGGGACGACGATGGATATCGGCTTCATTGGGCTCGGACAAATGGGCTTCCACATGGCTCGCCGACTGGTCGAGGCGGGCCACCGCCTCGTCGTGTTCGACAACCGGCGCGAAGCCATTGAGCGTCTGACCGCGCTTGGGGCGCAAGCCGCCGCCTCCCCTCGCGAGCTAGCCGATGCAGTCGAAACCGTGATGGTGAGCCTGCCCACACCCGACGTCGTGCTCGCGGTCGCGACCGGCGCCGGCGGCGTGATCGAAGGCAAACGCGTGCGCCGCTTCGTCGATCTGTCGACCACCGGCGCGGTCATGGCCAAGCGCATCTTCGAGGCGCTCAAGACGAAAGATATCGTGCAGATCGACTGCCCCGTGAGCGGCGGCGTCACCGGGGCGGCGAAAGGCACGCTGGCATTGATGGCCTCCGGTCCGCGCGCGGAGATCAACGCCATCGAGCCGGCGCTGGCAGCAATCGGCAAGACCTTCTTCATCAGCGAGCGGCCGGGCGCCGGGCAGACCATGAAGCTCTGCAACAATTTCCTTTCCGCCGCCGCCATGACCGCGACGTCGGAGGCGATGGTCATGGGCGTCAAGGCGGGGCTCGATCCTCGCATCATGCTCGACGTGATCAATTCCGGCACCGGCCGCAACACCGCGACCGAGGACAAGTTCGGCCGCGTGGTGCTGCCCCGCACCTTCAACCTCGGCTTCACCGTGGGATTGATGACCAAGGACCTCAAGCTATGTCTCGCCGAGGGCAAAGCGCTCGGCGTGCCGATGCAGGTTGCTGAAGCCGTCGCGCAGCTCTTGCAGACCGCCTGCGACGAAAACGGATCGGACAAGGATCTCACCACCGTGGTGCAGCCGGTCGAGCGCCGTGCCGGCGTGGAGGTGCGCGCGCCGCGCGCCAGCGGGCCACTGCCAAGTGACGCCCCGTGTCCCCGGACGCAGCGCGGCGCACCGCGCGCGCTGCGCTCCCTACGCATCATGATGCTGCATCCCTGACGGAGACGACCATGAGCGATGACATCCACGAAATCTATGCCATCCGCTACGGACATCATGATCGCAAGTCATCGGAAAACTTCATCGGCAGCGATCCCCACGACGTGCTGCAGCCGCTCGACTTCTACGTTTGGGCCGTTGTCGGACGCTCCGGCCCCATCATCCTCGATACCGGCTTCGACGCGGCCATGGGCAAGAAGCGTCAGCGCGAAATGATCAAGCCGATCGACGAAGGATTGAAAGCGATCGGCATCGATCCCGCGGAGGTAAGAACCATTATCGTCAGCCACATGCATTACGATCACGTGGGCAACTACGATCTGTTTCCCCGTGCGCATTATCATCTGCAGGATTGCGAGATGGCCTATGCGACCGGGCGCTGCATGTGCCACACGGCGCTGCGCCTGCCGTTCGAGGTCGACGACGTGGTCGCGATGGTGCGCAAGGTCTTTGCCGGTCGCGTTACCTTTCATGACGGCGAAGACGAGATCGTGCCGGGAGTCACCGTCCACCATATCGGCGGCCATTCCAAGGGTTTGCAGAGCGTGCGCGTGAACACCCGGCGCGGCCAGGTCGTGCTGGCGGCGGATGCCGCGCACCTCTACGCGCACATGGAGTCCGGCCGCATATTTCCGATCACCTATAACGTAGCCGAAGTGGTCGAAGGCTACGAGACGCTCAAAAAGCTCGCGAGCTCGCCCAACCACGTGGTGCCCGGCCACGATCCACTCGTGCTCGCGCGCTATCCGGCGGCCAAAGCCGGCCTCGAAGGCTGGGTGGTGCGCCTCGATGTGGAGCCGAAGAGCTAAATCGACCGCGTCCTGCCTGCCGCAGCCGCGATTGCGAGGTGCCACGGACCACCGTGCCCTTCCTACGCCGAGCTGGCGGTGCTGGGAACGAACGAAATCAAAATCCGCAATTTCCCTGGTCTTCGCTGATTCGTGTTGCAAGAGTCAACGCCCGTGTGCAACATTCCGACTATGTCCTGCCGCGCGGGTAGAGCTCGTGGCGCAGAGCAATGAGGGAAGCAGCCATGGCGACGGACTGGACGCGATCTCGCGACAAACGGCTGTTGGCGCAGCAGGCCGCCGGGCGCACCGCCGCCCAGATTGCAAAAACGCTCGGCGTGACGCGCAACGCGGTGATCGGCCGGTCAAGACGTTTGCGCGGGATCGTCTATCAGTCCGATATCGACAGCTGGAGGCGAGCGAACGCGCGCAGGGCGCAGGAAGCCAGAAAACGCGCGCAAGTGCGGCGTGTCGCGCAGCGCAAGGCGCTCCGCGACCTGGCGCGCGCCGTCACGCGCGGCGTGCCCGTAGGCAAGGCCATGTCGAGGGCGCATCAAGCCGGCGCCCTGTGGCGGCAAATCGGAGCTTATTTCGGGATTTCCCAACAGGCCGCCTACGAAAGGGCCAAGACCTGGACGCAGCGGTCGCGCTCCTGAGTGCGGCTCGCAGCCGGGTCCAACGCGACCATCATCACATGATCGCGAATTCGCTGTTGCGCCGGTCGGTGACCAGCATGCTGCCGGGATAATGGGTGATGCAAAATTCGGTTGACCGGCACCGGGTCGCCGTAATCGGGCTTCATCAGGTCGGCGATGCCGATCAGCTCCGGCTTGCCGATATGCACCGGCGCCCCGTGCACCGCCGGGAAGCGCGTGGTGATCTGGATGGCGCGGATCGCATCCGCGGGCTTCATCGGCCGCATCGATACGACCATCGGCCCATGGAATGGGCCGGCGGGCGTGGTCGCAATGGAGGTGCGATACATCGGCACCGTGGCGTTGCAGGTGATGTGGCGCAGTTCGATGCCGTCCTCCACCAGCGCCTCCTCGAACGAGAACGAGCAGCCCAGCACGAAGGCGACGAGATCGCCGCGCCATTGGGCGCGGATGTCGGTAGGCTCATCGACAAGCTTGCCATTCCGGAAAACCCGGTAACGCGGCAGGTCGGTGCGGATGTCGAGGTCGTCGGCGAGCGTCGGCAACCGAAAGTCGCCGGGCGCCGAAGCCGCCAGCAGCGGGCAGGGTTTGGGATTGAGCTGGCAGAACCGCAGGAAATCACCCGCGAGGTTGGCCGGCAAAATGGCGAGATTGCCCTGCACGTAGCCGGGGGCGACGCCGGCCGTCTGACCCTTGAAAGTGCCGGCGCGGGCCGCAAGCCGCGCGTCACGGCCGGTCTGCGGGGTGGCGGACGGTTTGCGAGACGTGGCGAGAACCGACATGGCGTTCTCCTGTCGGGCGCTAGCCGAAAATGCCGGCGCCGGTTGCCTATCTTATCATCAGGCGGCGGGCGGAAAACCGGCTCCCTACTTGCAGGGTCGGGATCGGCTTAACCTCGAGCGATAAGCATGCCCGCGACACCCTGCCGCTCGTTGTGGGCGCGGGTATCCTGAAGTATCCTACAAAACGTCAAGAT
>VAZL01000576.1:6845-8725 GCA_005883445.1 Alphaproteobacteria bacterium
CAGCCGCGGGTGCGCTCGGCGCAAGCATGCTGGTGCCAGCGCCGTGGCAGGCCGCCTTCGGGCAGGCCAAGCCGTACAAGATCGGTACCGAGCAGCCGCTGTCGGGCGCGGGCGCCGCCGGCGGCAAGACCGCGCTGGTGGGCGTGCAGATGGCGGTCGACCGCATCAACAAATCTGGCGGCATCAAGGGCCGGCCGATCGAGCTGATCGTAGCGGACGACGAGTCCAAGCCCGACGTCGGGCGCCGTAAGGTCGAGAAGCTGTTGGTCGAGGACAAGGTCGACGTGCATGTCGGAGGCTTCCTCTCCAACATTTGCCTCGCCTGCATGCCCGTGTTCGAGGAGTACAAGGTCGTCAACATCATCAGCGTGTGCCTCGATACCACGCTGACCACGACCAAGTGCAACCGCTACAGCTTCCGGCCCTACGACTACGCGCCGGCGCAGGCGGTCGCGTTTGCGCCCTATCTCGTCGGCAAGATGGGCAAGAAGTGGTACATCGCCTACGCGGACTACGCCTGGGGACAGTCGACGCGCGACGCCTATGTCCAGGAGATCAAGAAGGCCGGCGGCGAGGTGGTCGGCACCATAGGTATCCCGCTCGGCACCGCCGACATGACGCCGTTCCTGTCCAAGATCAGCGGCGACTTTGACGGCCTGTTCGGCATCTTCTTCGGCAAGGACGGCGTGACGATCGGCAACCAGGCTTACGATCTCGGCCTCACCAAGAAATACAAGTGGGCCGGCGACGGCGCCATCGCCGAATCCACAAATCTTCCGGCGCTTGGCAACAAGATCGAAGGGTTCGTCGGCATAAACCGTTATGTGCCCGTTCTGGAAGGCGTGCTCAACACGCCCTCACACAAGAAGTTCATGGATGATGCTGTCGTCCGGCTCAAACAGATCGATCCGTCCGGCCCGCTCCCTGACCGCTACGTGCAGTCGAACTATGAGGCCATCAACGCCCTCAAGCTCGGTATAGAAAAGTCCGGTTTCCGCGGTCGCGAGGACACGATGAAGCTCATCGAGGCGCTCGAAGGGCTCGAGATGAAGGAAGGTGACGACTTCCCGCAGGGCGACAAGGTGCTGCGTAAGGAGGACCACCAGGCGTTCATCCGCGAGTTTGTCTTCGACATCAAGGATGGCAAGTTCCGTATCCTTGAGGTGGTCCCGAAGGAAAAGACGATCTTCCCGCCGGACTGCAAGTTCGTCGCAACCTAAGTGACGGCCGATCAGTCCATTGCTGTGGCCTTCCCGGCCGACGCCGTCCGGGAAGGCGCGATGGCCCCTGTTCTGCGCACCGAGGGCCTGACCGTCCGCTTTGGTGGGCTCACCGCGCTCGATAGCGTCGATTTCGAAATTCGGCGGGGCGAAATTCGCGCCATCATCGGGCCGAACGGCGCCGGCAAGAGCACTTTCTTCAACTGCCTCACCGGCGTCCTTCGTCCCACGGGGGGACGGATTCTGTTCAACGGCGAGAACATCGCCGGGCTTCCTTCCAATCTTATCTCCCAGAAAGGCATCGCCCGCTCCTACCAGATCACCAATATCCTGCCCAACGCCACTACGCTGGAGAACGTCCGCATCGCAGCGCAGTCGCGCCGGCACGCCTGGAGCATGCTGCGCCATCACAGCGCTTACCTCGACATCATCGACAAAGCCGAAGCCGTGTTGGAGGCGGTCGGCCTCAGAGCCAAGGCGCACGAGCTCGCCGCCAATCTCTCCCACGGCGAACAGCGCAATCTCGAGATCGGAATCGCGCTCGCCACCGAGCCCGAGCTGCTGTGCCTCGATGAGCCGACGGCGGGCATGAGCGCGGCCGAGACCCACGACACCATGGAGCTGGTGCGCCGCATCGCGAAGGACCTGACGATCCTGATC
>VAZL01000577.1 GCA_005883445.1 Alphaproteobacteria bacterium
AAGCTCCGGCATGAGTCGCTTGAGATTGCGGGAGGGCAGCGCGAGCAAAAGCCGATTGCGGGGCCAATCTGATAAAGCGTTCATGACGTTAAACCGCGCCGGGATCGCGTTAGTTCCAAAGGAAACACGGTGTGACGCGAATCTATGCGCGCCATGCTTGTCCGCAACGGTGCGGCGGCACTATCGTGGGCCCATGTCCGACCTTGCCCCCGCCGCATCGCCGAGCGTTGTTGCTGCCGCATCGGCGCGCCGCGGCGAAAGCCGCTGGCGGGTCGTCGCGCGCACCGCCTTTCCGTTCCTGGTGGTGGCGCTCGCCTGGGAAGTCACGGCCCATCTCGGCATCTTCCCGCGCAAGCTGTTTCCGCCGCTGGAAGATGTGGCCGCGGCCTTGGTGCGTCTCACCGCCGACGGGGTCTTGCCCCACCACGTGCTCGACACGCTCCTTCGCTTGCTTGCCGGCTTCGCGCTCGCCGCGGTAGCCGGCGTCGCGATCGGTTTTGCCATGGGGCGTTCGCGCCGGGCGGAAGATGTATTTTTGCCGCTGGTAAGCATCGGCGCGCCCATCCCCGGGCTCGCCTACGCGCCGCTGTTCCTGCTCTGGTTCGGCCTCGGCAACACCACGGCCGTCCTGCTCGTCACCTTCGTCTCCGCCTTTCCCGTCGTCTTCAACACCTGGACCGGGGTGAAGGCGGTCAAGGACATCTGGGTGCGCTCGGCGCAGGCGATGGGCGCGGACAACCGGCGGCTGCTCCACCACGTGATCCTGCCCGGCGCCCTGCCCTACGTCCTCACCGGGTTGCGGCTCGGTTTGGCGCAGGCGTGGCGCATCCTGGTCGGCGTGGAGATGCTCGCCGCGGTGCCGTGGGGGCTGGGCTGGATGATTTTCGGCGCGCGCGAATTCTTGAACACCGACGTGATGCTCGCCGGCGTCGCCGTCATCGGCGCCATCGGGCTCGCGCTGGAGAAGCTCGTGTTCCAGCGGCTCGAGCAATATACCGTCGTGCCCTGGGGGATGATGTCGTGAGCGCCGCCGCCGGCACCGAGCGCGCAACGTCGGCCTACCGCGCGGGCCTCACGCTCTTGCTCGCCGCCGCCTGCTACGAGGCGGTTGCGCGCAGCGGCGCCTTTCCGCCGGCGCTGCTGCCGACGCTGCCGAAGGTCGCGAGCACGCTCTGGGCGCTCATCCTCGACGGCACGATGCTGGAGCACGCCGGCTATACCATGTACCGCGTGCTGTTCGGGCTCGCGCTCGCGGTCGCGGTCGCCCTGCCGCTCGGCATTCTGATGGGCCGCTTCCGGCTGGTCGAAAACTTTTTCCTTCCGCTCGCCAGCGCGCTGATGCCGATCCCGTCGCTCGCCTGGGTGCCGGTGTTCATCCTCTGGTTCGGACTCGGCAACACGGTCGCGATCCTCATTGTGTTTTATGCCGCGCTGTTTCCCATGCTGCTCAATGCCTGGTCGGGCGTGCGGGCCGTCAATCCGCTGTGGCTGCGCGCGGCCGGGGCCATGGGCGCCGACGAGCGGGCGCTGTTCTGGAAGGTGATCATTCCCGGCGCATCGCCGTTCATCATCACCGGGCTGCGCCAGGCCTTCCTGCGGGCGTGGATCGCGGTCGTGGGCGCCGAGATGCTCGCCGCCTCCGACTGGGGCCTGGGCTGGGTCATTTTCGACGCCAAGGAGTTCTTGAACGCGGACGTGATGCTGGCCGCGCTCGCGGTCATCGGCGCGATCGGCTTCGTGTTCGAGCGGCTCGTCTTCGGCTCGATCGAGCGCGCCACCGTCGTGCGCTGGGGCATGGTGCGCACCGCGAAGGGGTAGGACAATGAGGACAGTTGGGAGAAACCCATGAGACGTTACTGCTTGGCTATTCTCGCGGGCCTTGCGTTCGCCCCGCTGACGGCACCGATCACGCACGCGCAGGACTATCCCTCGCGACAGATCACCTTGATCGCGCCGTGGCCCGCGGGCGGAGCGGTGGACGCGCTCTGCCGCGCGGTCGCACCGCACCTGTCGGATCGACTCGGCAAGTCGGTGGTGGTGGAGAATCGCCCGGGCGCGGGCTCGGTGATCGGCACCGCCGCGGGCGCCAAAGCCGCGCCCGACGGCTACACCACAGTCATGGCGGGCAGCGGATCGCTCGCCATCAGCGCCACGCTCTACAA
>VAZL01000073.1:0-3308 GCA_005883445.1 Alphaproteobacteria bacterium
CCGACGAGATGGATATCGCCCTTGAAGTCGTTGAGCTTGAGCGACTGCAGAATGACCTGGCCGGCGCTGCCCGCGCGCGAAGAGATCCCGACGATGGCGATCGAGCGCGGGCGCAGGAATCTGGCGACCGCCTCGGGACCGCGCGCGCCGTGCGGGCCCCTCATGCCGGACCGTTGTCGGGCTGGAACATCAAAAGATGCGTGCCGTCGTCGAGCGGGTGCCAGTAGGGTTTCACCTTCATGCCGACCTTCAATTCCGCCGCCGTGCAGTTGACGATGTTGGCAATGAAGTTGACGCCGACATCGAGCGTGACGCTCACCACCGCGTAGGGCTCGAGGCCGCGGAAGGCCGGCGTACCGCGCTGAGCGACGGTGTAGGAGAACACCACGCCCTTGCCCGATACCTCGCGCCATTCGATGTCGCGCCGGCGCCCGGTGAAGATACTCACGGGCCGTGGGAAGTGCTGGTACTTGCCGGTGGCCTTGCAATATTGGATGACGAGCTTCTTCTGCTTCGTCCCTTCCCAATAGGGCTCGGAGAAATCGAAGTGCTTGATGGCGCGCTTGACGCCGAGCGTATCGTTGAGTGCTTTCGACATGGCCGCCTCGCTTATTCGGGGACCAGCACCAGTGCCGCGCTCGAACCCCAATTGCGTCCGTAGTTGATCCAACCGATGCCGGTCACCAGCGCGTTACTCGTGTCCTTGACCTGCCGTTTGCCGGCTTCGCCCTGCAACTGCCGCACCGCCTCGACCAGGTTGTGCGAGGAGCACGCCGCCTGACCGGCGGAAATCTGGCCGCCGCCGGTGTTGAGCGGCAGGTCGCCGTTGTAGGAGAAATCGTGGTCGCGGATGAACTGCACGCCTGCGCCCGCCTTGCAGAAGCCGAACGCCTCGAACTGCAGCAAAATGGCAATGATGAAGTCGTCGTAGGGGTGAAACGAGGCGATGTCCTTGATTGTGAGCCCCGCCGCGTCGAGCGCCTTCTTGCCGCAGATTTCGTGACCACTCTTGGTCACGTCGACCAGGTTTTCTCCGCCCTTGAAGTTGGTCAGCTCGGCGTAGCCGATCGGGATGACGGTCTTGCTCAAGCCCTTTTGCTTGGCGCGCTTGCGACTCATCATCATCAGGCCGGCTGCGCCGTCGGCCCGCATCACGCAGTCCAGGAGTCGAATCGGATCGGCGATCATGCGCGAGTTCATGTAGTCGTCGATGGTGATCGGCACGCGCAGCTTCTCGCAGGCGTTTTCGTTGAGCAATGCGTGATTGCGCTGCGTTACCGCGAGCTTGCCGAGCATCCTGTAGTCGAGGCCATACTGCGCCTCGTAGCGGCGGCTGAGCAGCCCGAACGCGCCGGGCGGCCCCATCAGGCCATAAGGGTCGGTCCATTCGCGGCGGTAGGAGTGGCTGTGGTCCGTATGGTCCTCCAGCACGTGGGTGTCGGCGAACAGCAAGAAGGGCCCGCCGCCGAGCAGCCGCCGATGTGCACTTGCTCGCAGAAGCCGACCTCGAGCCCCAGCACGTCGGCCGTGGTCTGCGCCCAGAACGGATTGCCGGCGCCGGTGCCGCTCAGGCCCGCCATCACCAGGCCGTCGATCTCGCTCTTGTCGATGCCGGTCTTGTCGAGCAGGTCTTCGAGAATCTCGCCGGACAGCACCCATACGTCGCGATCGCTTTTGTCCATCACCTTGGTTTCGGCGTAAGCCACGATCGCGTTGTCACGCAAACCCATTGCCTGCCCTCCCTGAAAATCTTCCGCCGCGCGAACGTCAGTCCGGCATGCTGACCCGCGGCGCGGTTTTGTTGAGGAACTGATGCAGCCGCTCGATGGATTCGGGGCTGCGGGTATACTCCGCCACCATGCGCTCGAAGAACAGGCCGTCGTCATAGGACATGTCCTGGAGGCGGGGCAGGCTGTTGGTGATGGCGAAATTCGATAGCGGCGCGTTCTTGCAGATCTTTGCGGCAAGCTCTTTCGCCTTGGCCATCGACTGCCCTTTTGGCACGACGTACTGCACGATGCCGTAGCGCTCGGCCTCGTCGGGCTTGAGCACGCGGCCGGTCAGCGCGACGCGTACCGAACCGCCGCCGCCGATGAAGATGCCGCGCGTTCCCTCGGGCAGCGCGAAGAACGTGGTTTCGTCGGCGACGCGAATATGCGCGGCCGC
Source organism: Alphaproteobacteria bacterium (assembly GCA_005883445.1). Classification (GTDB taxonomy): domain Bacteria; phylum Pseudomonadota; class Alphaproteobacteria; order Rhizobiales; family Xanthobacteraceae; genus VAZQ01. Next base: position 2,167 of record VAZL01000073.1, read on the forward strand.
GGCCGTCTCGAGTCCGCCGCCCAGCGTCGCACCATGGAGCGCCGCAATGAAGGGAATGTTGCCGCGCGCCATCGCTTCGAAAAAGGTGTTGCGATTGAACGGAAACGGCAGCCGTTCCGATCGCCCTGTCTTCCAACTTTCCGCCGCCCAGCGCAGGTCCAGCCCGGCGCAGAAATTGTCGCCATGGCCGAAGATGATGCCGCATTTCGCTTCCTCGCCGGCGCGATCGATCGCTTCGCGCAATTGCCGCATCACCGTCGGATTGAAGCAGTTGCGTTTGTCCGGACGATTGAGCCCGACGAGGGCGATCTCGCCCTCGAGCTCGTAGGTGACCGTTTGTTCTTCGCTCATGAACTGCTCCTGGTTTCAACGGGCAAATCCAGCGCGCGCCGTGCGATCACGTTGCTCTGGAACCGCTACGTCGTTAGACCGGCGCTCGCAGCATAGCGTCGTCGCTGCGCTGCCGCGTTCCCGAACAGCGACGACAGCAGCATCGCCCGCTTGAGATAGAGGCCGATGGCTGCGGCCATCGCAGGATCGATGCGGTCGGCGTCGTTGTTGGCCGCGACCTGATACACCAGCGACCGCGCCGCCTCGATCCGAATATAGACGTTCACCGCCTGATGCTGCAGCGCCTGGAAGCTGCCGATCAGCTTGCCGAACTGCTTGCGGATGCGCAGGTAATCGAGCGTGATCTCCTGCGCCATTTCCATCGCGCCGAGCAATTCTGACGACAGCGCCAGTAGCGCCAGATTGTAGAGCGTATCCACCGCATTCCGCGGTGACGAATGTGCCGCGATGAGATCGCCCGGTGCATCCGCGAGGCTCAGCGTGGCAAGCTTGCGGCCGTCCGCCGTCGGGGTCGTCGACAGCGTGCAACCGGCCGCATTGCGCGCCACGTAGCAAAGCGCGGGTCCGTCGCGCCCGCTGGCGCTGACGAGAAAGCCGTCGGCGCCGTCGGCGCAGACGAACGTCTTCTGTCCGGTCAAACGGAGCGTTGCGTCCTTCCCCACCACTCGAGTGCGCGGCGAGAGCGGATCGTCGCCGTAGGCGCTCTCTTCGAGCGCCGGAACGACGAGTGCCGCGCCCGTCATCACCTGTGGCAGCATTGGATGCGGTGTGCGCCCCAGTCCGAGCGCAGC
>VAZL01000073.1:3328-17659 GCA_005883445.1 Alphaproteobacteria bacterium
CGGTGAGGCCCAGACCGAGGCCATTCATCGAACTCGGAACGAGGATGCCGAGCCATCCCAGTTCCCCCGCCTGCCGCAGCCGTGTCGGCGCGAAGCTCGGGTCCTGCCCGCGAAATCCGCGCGCCACCTTCGGCCCCGCCGCCGCGACGAATTTGGCGGCGCTGTCGCGCAACAGCGTTTGCTCCGATGTCAGATGAAGCTCCATGCCCCGATCGCACCGCCCGTCAACTTGGAAGGTTCAAGACGCGGCGGGCGAGGACGTTGCGCTGGATTTCCGATGAGCCGCCGTAGATTGTCGCGCGACGCGACTGAAGGAACGCCGCTGCCACATCCACCTCGCCGAAATTGCTCGCGATCGGCTCGTCCGCCGGCGCATGGCCGCCTGCCGCCTCGATCAATAGATCGGTGAGCGTCTGAAGAAGCTCGCACGCGACAATCTTGATCACGGATGATTCCGGCCCGGGGCTTTTCTCGTGGTTCGTGAGCTCCACGGCGTGGCTGAACAGCGCCGACAGCGCCATGACGTTGATGCTCGCCGCCGCGACACGATCTTGGAAAGCCGGATCCGCGATGATGCCGGACGCGCGCGCCATCGTCTTCACGCGCTCGAGCGCCATCAACGAGAATTGCGGGTTCGAGGTCGCCAGGCGCTCATGCCCGAGCAAGGCATTGGCGATGCGCCAGCCATCGTGCAGCTTTCCGACGAGGTTTTCGGCGGGCACGACCACGTCGTCGAGAAATACCTCGCTGAACTCTTCGTCGCCCACGATCGTCTTAATCGGCCGGATCCTGATGTTCGGGCTGTGCAGATCGATCAGCAGAAAACTGATGCCGGCGTGCCGCGGCTGGGCCTGCGGATCCGTCCGCACCAACGCGAACATCCAGTCCGAGTGATGTGCCCAGGTCGTCCAGATCTTGTGCCCGCGCACCACGAAATGATCGCCCTCGAGCGTTGCCCGGGTCGAAAGGCTCGCGAGATCGGAGCCCGCGCCGGGCTCGGAATAGCCCTGCGCCCAGATCACGGTGCCCGCAATGATGGACGGCAGATGCTTGGCCTTCTGGGCGGCGGTCCCGAACTCCATGAGGATGGGCCCGATATGATTGAGACCCTGAACCGGCAGATGCGGCGCGCCGATGCGCGCCATCTCTTCGGTCATGATCAGCTGCTCGTTGAGCGTGGCGCCCATCCCGCCATATTGTTTGGGCCAGTGCGGTGCGATCCAGCCTTTGCGCGAAAGGGTGCGATACCAGGGCATCAATTCTGCGGGCGGCGGACGGGTCGTGCGGCCCCGAAGCGCGGCCGGAAGATTGGCTTCCAGCCATGTCCGTACGTCCATGCGGAATTGGGCTTCGGCGGGGGTGTCACGACGGAACATGGCGATGAAATTTTCCGATGGTGATGCGGGCGAAAGGATAGTGCGCGGAACGCCGCACTTCATTCCACCTTGATGTTGGCGGCATTTACGACGGCGGTCCACTGCGCGAGCTCGTTCGCGAGCAGCTTGCCGAACTCGGCCGGCGTGCCGATCTTGATCTCGGCGCCGAGGGTCGCGAGTCGCGCGCGCGTCTGCGGCTGGGCAAGGCTGTCGCGGAACGCGGCATTAAGCTTGTCGATGATGGCGGCAGGCGTTCCCGCCGGTGCCACCACCCCCAGCCAGAATGGCGCCTGCAGCTTGGGATAGCCCGCCTCCGGCGTCGTCGCCACGTCGGGCAGTTTCGAAAAGCGTTCGGCGCCGGCGATCGCCAGGACACGCAGGTTCCCGGATTGGATGTGGGGCAGGCTACTGGTGGCTGGGTCGGCGAGCATCTGAACATCCCCGGCCACCGCGGCGGCGAGGAGTGGCGCCGTCCCGCGGTAGGGCACGTGCACGATGTTGACGCCGGTTTCGAGCCTGAACATTTCGGCGAGCAGATGCGGCGCGGTGCCGAAACCCTGCGAGCCCCAGCTGATCTTGCCCGGATTGGCCTTGGCGTAGGCTACAACCTCGGCCAGCGATTTCACCGGCAGGCTCGGGTGCACGGAAATGATGTTCGGCGTCTCCGTGAGCAGGCCGACCGGCGTAAACGCCTTGGCCGGGTCGTAGCCGATGTTGCGGTGCACGGCCGGGCCGGTCGTGAGCGCTCCGCCGGGAGTCATCAGAATGGTGTAGCCGTCGGGATCGGCGGTCGCGACCGCCTTGGCGCCGATGCTGCCGCCGGCGCCGCCGCCGTGGTTCTCCACCACGATGGTCTGGCCGAGTACAGCACCGAGCCGGTCCGAGACTATGCGGGCCATGCCGTCGGTCGGCCCGCCCGCCGGGAAGGGGACGACGATCCTGATCGGCCTGGTGGGATAGGTTTGGGCGTGCGCGAGGCCGGTGCCCGCGAGCGCCCATCCGGCGCACAGCGATGCCGCAAGCAGGGCTCTCATCATCTTAAGTCGAGATCACTCGCGGTCGGACGTGAATATTTCGCGCTTCCTGCCTTGCCCGGAGTGCTGCAAAGCCGAAATCAATCTTGGATTTGCGGCGCCTTTCGATGGCGCGCAGCGCCTCCGCGCCTGATCGGTCGAAAGCGCGCGCTAAGGAGGTCCTCACGCCGCTTCCGGTCTGGATGGCGAAGGTTCACTTCCCTTCGCCCGTTCCAACGCTTTGAGGGTTCTACCGACAGGGAAATGCCAGAGAAAGAGCAAGCGGCCCGGCCCATCCCACGGTCACGCTCGCGTTTTTGGGATTGTCTCGTACCCATTGCTCGATGATCAGCCGAATTTGCTCCAAGTCGGGACTTGGCGGCGGGCAAAACGTACTCTTCAGGTCCTCCACGATCTTCGCTTGCTGCATGCCGTCAAACAGGCCTCGGAGATAGGCCATACAGACTGCATACGACCGGCTATTCGGATTCTCTTGGCACATTTTATTCAACGTCAGCATCGTCGTACCAGGCTGGATTGATAGTGGTGCTGACTGTTTCGCTTCCGGCTGAATCGACAACGGCGCTGATTGCTTCGTCTCTGCGAAGCACGGCGCCGTCCAAATGATCAGACAGAGTAATGGCGCGTAGGCTTTCATCTCAGCCGTTCCTGCAAATCGATCGCACCCGTTGCCGCGCGGCCCGTCGCGGACGGTAGGCGGGCTGCACTTGGGCTCATGTCGGCCTCGATCTTGAACATAGAATGAAGGCGCGGACATGTGCCAGAGCGACGCGGCGTGATGCCAATCCTTCGGCACGAACCTTCACAGGATGCGTGATCCCGATGTGGTGTCATGAGCGTCGCACCGAGGCCGTGACCGTACGCGGCTCCTGCAAAACCTAACGCTAGCGTAAACGGTGCGTTAAAAAGACATCACCTCTTATCCAAAAACGGGCCGCGCTCGCAATTCATTTGACGTGTGATCGAAAGGTCACAGACTCGCAGCAAGGATTGGGAGTAGGAAGAGCGCGTGAAGTGGGGCGATCGATAGGGGATCCTGTCATGTGTATGCGATCGTTCGTCACTACTGCACGTCTCACGCTTGCTGCCGCCACGCTTGCTGCGCTCGCGGGCTCCGCGACCGCCGCCGACTTGGGCGCCAGAGCGCCAGCTCCGTACTATCCTCCGCCGCCGCCACCTCCGGTCTTCTCTTGGAGCAGCTGCTACATCGGCGGCAATATCGGTGGCGGCTGGGCCTCGCACAGCTCGAACGATGTTACCGGTGCCGTGACCGGCGTGGTCGGGGCCGACCTCGGCTCCCATACCGCGAGCGGATTCATCGGCGGCGGTCAAATCGGCTGCGATTATCAGGCCGGGGTATGGGTGTTCGGCGTCCAGGGGATGTTCGACGGTTCCGGCATGCAGGGAAGCAACACCGACGCCACCGGTCTATTCGTCGTCAATTCCAACATCCCATGGCTCGCCACCGTGACGGGACGCATCGGCGTGACCGCCGCCCCCACGGTGCTGGTTTATGCCAAGGGCGGCGGCGCATGGGTGCGCGACAATTACACCGTCACGGCGGTCCCCGGCATCGCCTTGGGGAACGCAAGCTCGACGCCATCGGGATGGACCGTCGGCGGCGGCGTCGAATGGGCCTTCGCAGGCAACTGGACGGCCTTCGCTGAATACAATTACCTCGATTTCGGCACGTCGGGCGTGAACTTCACGCCGGCCGTGGGCGCAGCGACGTTCCCGATCAACATCAAGCAGAACATCAATAGCTTCATGGTGGGCATCAACTATCGCTTCGGCGCCATCGGCTATTGATCGCTTCGAGCAATCGAGATTGATCGGCGATTTCTGAGGGGGGAAGGCCGCCGTCCGGGGCCGGTTTCTGACCGGCGCTGGCGGCGGCCACTTCCGTCAGCTCGACTGAAGTCGAAGCGTCGAACGTGAAGCAGCGCAAATTTGCCGCGTGCGCGCAGGCGCCGGCTCGGGCCGTTTTTCTTTACTCATCCGGATCGATCGTGCAGCATCCTGGAATCAGCCTGACGGGCTGCGCCCAGGCTCCGAAGGGGAGCACGATGAAACTTCCGCGCCGACAATTTCTGCATCTGGCAGCAGGTACTGCGGCGCTCCCGGTTCTCTTACGCGCCGCAACAGCGCAAGCCTACCCCTCGCGACCGGTGCGCTTGATCGTTGGTTTTCCGGCTGGGGGTCCGACCGACATTACGGCGCGGGTGATGGCGCAGTGGCTCTCCGAGCGGCTTGGTCAGCAAGTCGTCGTCGACAACCGGGCGGGCGCCGGCAGCAATATCGCCGCCGAAGGCGTCGTGAATGCGCCGCCGGACGGCTACACGCTTCTGCTGGTCGGCGCGACAAATGCGATCAACGCAACACTCTACGAGAAGCTCAATTTCAATTTCATTCGCGACATCGCACCGGTTTGCGGCATCATCCGCGTGCCGCTCATCATGGAGGTTCATCCATCGGTCCCGGTGAAGACAGTTGCCGAGTTCATCGCCTATGCCAAAGCTCACCCCGGCAAGATCAACATGGGGTCGGGCGGGATCGGGACCACGCTCCACGTCTCCGGCGAGTTGTTCAAGATGATGACGGGCGCCGACATGCTTCACGTGCCTTACCGCGGCGCGGGCCCCATGCTTACCGATCTGCTCGGCGGACAGGTGCAGGTCGCGTTCGACCCCATGCCTTCCTCCATCGGATACGTTAAGGCCGGCCAGTTGCGGCCGCTGGCGGTGACGACCGCGACCCGCTCGGAAGCTTTGCCGGACCTACCAAGCGTAGGCGATGCCGTGGCGGGTTACGAGGCAAGCACCTGGTATGGCGTCGGCGCGCCGAAGAACACCCCAGCCGAGGTCATCGACAGGCTCAACAAGGAGATCAATGCGGGCCTTGCTGATCCCAAGCTGAAGACGAGGCTAACCGAACTCGGGGGCATGATGCTTACCGGCTCATCCGCCGACTTCGGCACCTTCATCTCCGATGAAACGCAGAAGTGGGCAAAGGTGGTGAAGTTCTCGGGCGCCAAGGCTGATTGACCACGCGGATATCCGACTCAATCCGTTTTGCTTTACTGACCCCGATCGATCGTGCAGCATCCTTGCGGCAGCCCGCGTGGCGGGCTGCGCTCGGTTTGCGAAGAGGAGCCCCATGGAACTTGCCCGCCGTCAATTTCTGCATCTGGTAGGTATCGCTGCCGCGCTGCCGGCGCTGTCGCGCTTGGCTTGGGCACAGGGCTATCCGACGCGGCCGGTGCACTGGATCGTGTCGTTCACCGCCGGTGGGCCAAACGACACCGTGGCGCGCATCATCGGACAATATCTGTCGGAACAGCTGGGCCAGCAATTCATCATCGAGAACAAGGTCGGCGCCGGCGGAAATATCGGCATGGCGGCGGTGCTGAGCTCGCCGCCCGACGGCTATACCATCGGCTTCGTCGCTCCCAATAATGCCATCAATGCGACGCTCTACGACAAGCTGCCGTTCGATTTCGTTCGCGACAGCGTACCGGTTGCCGGGACGATGCTGCTCACCAACGTGATGGTGGTGCATCCGGACGTACCGGCCAAGACCGTCTCCGAGTTCATCACCTATGCCAAGGCCAATCCGGGCAAAGTCAACATGGCCTCGTCGGGCAGCGGCACGTCGGTGCACATGTCGGGGGAATTGTTCAAGGTGATGACGGGCATCAACCTGCAGCACGTGCCATACCGCGGGTCGGCGCCTGCGATGCAGGACCTGCTCAGCAACCGCGTCCAGGTCATGTTCGACAACCTGCCCGGCTCGGTCGAGCACATCAAGGCCGGCACGCTGCGCGCGCTGGGCGTGACGGCGAGCAAGCGGGCGGCCGCGATCCCGGACGTGCCGACGATCGGCGAAACAGTCGCGGGCTACGAAGCGGTGGTGTGGTACGGCATCGTGGCGCCCAAGGGCACGCCGCCCGAGATTGTCGACACGCTCAACAAGGCGGTGAACGCGGTGCTCGCCGATCCAAAGCTCGAAGCGCGGCTGGTGCAGCTCGGCGGCGTGCCGATGCCGATGACTCCGGCTCAATTCGGAAAGCTCATTGCGGGCGAAACCGAGAAGTGGGCGAAGGTCGTGAAGTTCTCGGGCGCGAAGCCGGACTGATCTGCGAAAGCCCGCGCCGATCCTCTTTATCGGCGCCGCATCACGGCGCTTTCCAGCCAGGAGATCGCGAGATACATCACGGATGAGACGATCGCGAGGATGGTGATCGCGGTCATGACGATGTTCATTTTGAAGATCTGACTACCGTACTGGATGAGATAGCCGAGACCCAGATTCGCCGACTGGAATTCGCCCACGACGACACCGACCAGCGAGAGGCCCGCGTTGACCTTCAGTGCGGCGATCAGGGTGGGCACGCTGCCCGGCAATACCACCTTTCTCAGGATCTGTCCCTTGCTGGCGCCGAAGGTCAGCGCGAGTTTCACCTTGTTGGGATCGATGCCCTGGAAGCCCGAGTAGATCATCAGGATGGTGATGAACAGCGAAATCGCCAGCGACATGCCGTAGACGGAGAGCGACGCACCGAGCCAGAGGTAGAAGATCGGCACGAAGGCGGTCTTGGGCATGGCATTCGCCACTACCAGATACGGGTCGAGCACCTTGTAGAGTCTCTCCCACCACCACAGGACCGCCGCGATCGCGGTGCCGAGCACGATCGCGCCCGTGAATCCGAGCACCGTCGCAAACACTGTTGCCCAGGTGTGGGTGAGAATGCCGGGCTGCTGCGGAGTTTCCTTCAGCAGCTCGATGAACGTTGGCCACAGGGCCGACGGATAGCTCGTGAGCATCGGGTTCAAGATGTGTGCTTTCGGCAAAAGCTCCCAAAGCACGAGAAACACGATGAGCACCGCGAATTGCGCCCCGCGGACGATCAGCCGGCTACGCCGTTCTCCTCGCAGCCATTCGGCATACTGCGGGCTCGCAGCCGCAGCCAACGCCAGTTCAGCCTTCGACATGGACTTCGAGCTCCTGCCAGAGGGTGTTGAAGTATTTGTTGAATTCCGGCGCATTGCGCGCGGTGAAAGGAGTGGGGCGCCTACTGTCGGGGGTCGCGAAGCGGATCGGGTGGTTCGACTTGACCTGGCCGGGCCGGCGCGACAACACGATGATGCGCTCGGCCATGCTGATCGCCTCGCCGATGTCGTGGGTGACGAGGATCGCGGTCTTGCCTTCGCGCCGCAGAATCTCTGCCACCTCATCGGCGAGCGCGATCCGCGTTTGCGAATCGAGCGCCGCGAACGGCTCGTCGAGCAGCACGATGTCCGGATCGGTGCAAAGCGTGCGCGCAAGGGCGACGCGTTGGCGCATCCCGCCCGAGAGCTGTCGCGGCAGATAGTGCAGGAACTGGCCGAGCCCGTAGCGGGTGAGCAGCATCCTCGCGCGCTCGCGCGCTTTTGTCATGTTGGCGCCCTGAATTTCCGCGCCCAAGACCGCGTTTTCGAGAATGGTGCGCCACTCGAACAGGTAATCCTGCTGCAGCATATAGCCGACCTTGCGGTTCGGGCCGGTGACCGGCCTTCCGTCGAGAAGGATGGTGCCGCTTGTCGGCTTGAGAATTCCGGAGATCAGGGACAGCAACGTGCTCTTGCCGCACCCGCTCTGTCCGATGATGGCGACGAACTCGCCGGGAGCGATCGTGAGCGAGACGCCTCTGAGCGCTTCAATCTCGCCCTCGCGGCCAAAGTAGCGCAGAGAGACGTCGCTGATCTCGACTTTCGGCGAAATGGCGCCGGCGCCGCCGGTTGCCGACGCCTGCACGGATCACCGCGCCTTGGTGGCGAATTCGCTCAGCACGAGGTCCTGGAACTTCACGCGCTTTGCCGGATCGAGCACGTTGCCTTGCACCAGGATGTCCTGGAACCTTTCGATTGCTTTCGGGTCGATCGCCGGCGTCGTCTTCCACATCTTCAGCTTGCGATAGCGTTCGGCGCCTGCAACGAGGGCCTGCGGGCTGATGCCGGGGAAGAACTGCTCGATGGTTTTCGCAATCTCCTGGGGTTGCGCCGCCTCTGTCCATTTCTGCGCCTGGTAGATCGCGTTGGTCCAGCTCTGGATGACGTCGGGATTCGCACGGATGTATTTGTCGGTCGCCATGAAGGTCGTGTAGTCGGCCGGACCGACGGTCTGGCCGATCGAGGCGAGCACGTAGCCCTTGCCGTCCATCTCGAGCTGCGCCGCGTCCGGGTCCATGAAAATCGCATATTGGTTCTGGCCCGCGAGCCACGAGCCGACGCGCGCCGGGATGGCGACGTTGTTGACGAGCTTCACGTCCTTGAACGGGTCGATGCCGTTCTGCCGAAGCGCAGCCTCGAGGAAGAGATCCGGCGTGCTGCCCGGCCGCAGCGCCAGGATTTGCTTGCCCTTGAGCTGTTGCCAGTCGAACTTGTCGACCTTCTCGCGCCCGATCAGCATGAAGCCGTCGGTCACGGTGAGCCCGCAGAAGATGGGTATCTTGGTCGGCGAATCGCCGTTCTGCACGTAGATCGACGTCTCCGGTCCGATCAGGGCGATGTCCGCGCTGTTGGAGAGCAGCGCCGCCACCGTCTTGTCGCCGCCTTGCGCGGTCATCATTGCCACATCGAGGCCGGCGTCTTTGAAATAGCCGTTGGCAATGGCCACGTAGGCGGGCGCATAGAGGATCGAGCGCACGACCTCGGTGTAGCGAACCTTCACCGGCGGCTTTGCCTGCGCGAATGCGTCGAGCGGCGCGGCGATGAGCAGCAGGCCGAGCGTGGCGAGACCAACCTGAAAAGCGTGGCGGCGGTCGAGCATGGCAATCCTCGCGTTTCTACGATGACGGGAACGAACTCTACTATTCGGCAGCAACGCCGCGCGCGGGCCCGTGTGCCGCGGTCATGGCGTCTTCGTAGGCATCGAGCCAATCCGTGCCGGCCGCAGATATGACGTCGCCGCCGCGCGCTTGCCGGCAGAGCGCGGGCTCGTCGAGCACCGCGGGCAGCCTGCCGGTCTCCTGATAGTCGCGCACCGCCTTGAGCAACGCCCGTCGCGTGAGCATGACCATGCGGTCGCTGGAGGCGAGGTGCTCCTGCGTGCGGTCGATAATCGGGTCCATGGTCTCCTGGATCGCCTGATCCTGGAGCGGAATGCCGACGATACCGGTATAGCTTTCGCCCCGACGCTGCATGCCCCGGTCGAGCCCATGATCGTTCGACTTGTTCTTCACCGGCCGCCACCGCCCCATCCAATCGTTCGTCCGCGGCAGATATTCCAGCGGCCGCGCCAGCCCGGGGACGGGGCTGCCGTCGGCATATCGCATCGATTTGAACTTGCCGCTGGCGCGCTGCAAATCGATGTTGAAGATCATGGTGTGTTCGTCATTGATCGGCACCCAGGCATTGGCCGACAGGTTGCGTTCCAGCCGGTCGCTCGGATAGCAGACCCAGAACGGAAAGATGAAACAGGCGAAGCGGTGGTGCTCATGGCCCTCCATGGCCGCGCGCGAGGCCGAATACATCGTCCCGAACGGCATTTCGCTGACGTGAATTTGGGGCGCCTTGTTCAACACCGTATAGGTTGCGGCGTCGTTGGGGTCCATCTTGGAGGGATCGACGCATCCGGCATGGAGAAAGCCCAGGTGCGAGGTGTCGATGTCGCCTTCGAGCGCTTGTAGCCAATTGCACTCGCGGTGGGTCAGCGCGATGTTTCTGTCGTCGGGGTTGGTGGTGATGGCGGCTTCGATCTCGGGGAAGGGCGGCGCCTCGGCGCGCTCGCCCATGTAGACGAACACCATCCCGCCGCGCTCGGTGGTCTTATAGGCCTTGGCCTTCACCCCTGCGGGATACTTGTTCTTGTCGGGCAGGTTGGGCTGATCGAGGCAGTTGCCGTCGACGTCGAACTTCCAGCCGTGATAGGCGCAGCGGATGCCGTGATCCTCGTTGCGGCCGAGGAACAACGACGCCAGGCGGTGCGGGCAGAGATGATCCATGATGCCGACGCGGCCGGCCGTGTCGCGGAACGCGATCAGCTTCTCGCCGAGCAACATCAAACGCATCTGCGGGCCGTCGGCCTCGAGCTCGGAGGAAAGACAGGCTGGAATCCAGAACTGCCGCATGAACTTGCCCATTGGCGTCTTGCGGCCGACGCGGGTCAGGAGCTCGTTTTCGGCTTCGCTGATCATCTGGCTTCTCCTGCTCTTTTTTTGATGGGCACCCCCGGTTCGTCGACGATGACGCCGGCGCTTGCCATGTTGCGCAAGGATGCGGCCAGCGCCGGGCCGGCGGAGGCTGCGTCCGACATCGGCGTATGGAGGAAGCTGTTGGGCGGATAGAACGATGCCGTTGCGAAGAATGGCCGGTACATTTCCCAGCGCGCGCGCAACAGGGGATTGGCCGTCCCCGTATCTTGTTTGCGCGCTTCGCGCAGCGCTTCGACGTCGATCAGCGCCGAGACCGACGTGGTTTCTCCGGCGCCGTCCTCGTAGGCCAATGTCCGGCCGAGATAGTCGATGATGTGGGAGCGCCCGCCCTGCACCGAGCCATCCCACGAAAACCCGATGCCTTCGGCGACATTCGCGCTGACGATGTAGACCATGTTCTCGGCCGCGCGCACGATCTTGGCGGCTTCCTGGGTCGGCCGTCTCGGTGAATTCGTCGGATGGAGGATGACCTCGGCCCCTTGCATCATCAGCACGCGCGCGACCTCCGGCACGTTGATCTCCCCGCAGGGAATCATGGCGAGCCGCCCAAGCCCGGTATCCACCACGGGAAAAATCTCGGCCATGCTGTGGCGCGCCAAATACGCATCCATAAAATCGTGCGGGGAGGGGAAGGCGGCGGTATTGACCCGCCGGTAGCGCAGGATGACTGCACCGGTCGGATCGATCAGAAAACTGGTATTGAAATAACGGCCCGGCCACTGCGGGTCGCTCTCGAATTGATGGCCACCGATGTAGAGTCGATGTCGGCGGGCGAGCGTCTGCAACGGCTCGGTGATCGCGCCGGGAACGGGACAGCAGGCTTTTTCGATCCATTCCGTCGCCGACAAGCCGTGCGGGGGTCCTTGCAGCGAGAACTCCGGAAGGACCACGAGATCGGGGGAAGCGGCGCCGCCGGTCGCGGCCTCGATCAACCCGATCACGTGCGCGATATTGTCATTGATGATCGCCCAGGCGCCGGCACGATCGGCGGCTTTGACAGCGAGCTTGCTTTTGGTCTGGATGCAGGTCGCTCGCCACGGCTCGATGGTCATTGCTCGGTGCCTGTGTGAGATGCGGCAATCAATCCCATGATGATCGAATCCCGATTTTCTTACAATAGTACGGCGAACGGCTCGCTTGCGGACTGACGTGCCCGCTTTTTCGTCAGCCTCTGCCGAGCAACGCGCCGCCGCTTCGACCGCATCTTATGCTATGGAGGCATTCAATCCGCCGGCGCGCTACCGCGTCGCGCACTACGCAAATGGCTCAGGAGGATCAGGTGCGCCTCATCCTAGCACTGCTTGGTTCGGGTCTCGTTTTCTTGGCGCAGCCGGCCGCATCGCAGACCTATCCGGTAAAGCCCATCCACCTGCTCGTTCCTTACGCACCCGGCGGCCCCGCCGATATCGCCGCCCGGCTCGTCGGTGCCAAGCTGACCGAAGCCTGGGGCCAGCAAGTGGTGGTGGAGAACCGGCCCGGCGGCAACGGTTTCATCGCCATGACGGCGGCGGCGAAGAGTGCGCCCGACGGTTATACGCTGGTGATGGCGACGATCGGCGAAGCCGCCGTCAGTCCGGTGCTGTTCAAGGAGGTGCCCTACAATATCGAGCGCGATTTCGCGCCGATCTCCTTGATCAGCGACGCCACCATCGTGCTCGCCACGCACGGTGAGGCCCCGTTCAAGTCGGTCGCAGACGTGATCGCCGCGGCCAAAGCGCAGCCCGGGCGCATCTCGGTCGGCTCTCCCGGGAACGGCACCGTCAACCAGATCGTGCTCGAGTGGATGGCGCTCAACACCGGCACGAAGTTCCAGCACATTCCCTACAAGGGCAGCGCACCGGCCGCCAACGCGATTGCCGCCAACGAGATTCCGCTCGGCATGCTGGCAAGCTCCTCGGTCGCCCCGCACCTCAAGACCGGCCGCGTCCGCGTTCTGGCGGTCGCGTCGGCCAGGCGGTCAAGGTTTGGTCCTGATTGGCCAACCCTGCAAGAAGCGGGTGTGGCGGAAGTGAATGCCTCGACCTGGACTGCTTTGCTGGCGCCTAAGGACACCCCGCAGCCGGTCATCGGCAAGCTCAACGCCGAAGTGGTGAAGGTCCTCGAGATGCCCGACATCAAGGAGCGCTTCGCCGCCGGCGGCGTCGACACGATCCCATCGAGTCCGGCAGGATTGGGGGCACGCATCAAACAGGACACCGCGCAGTTCGGCATGATCGTGCAGAAGGCCGACATCAAACCTGATTGACGCTTCGCTTTTGACCACCCGCGCTTGGCACTTGATCTTGCCTGGGCGAATGTATGTTCTATTGCCGTTGCTCGACCGGCTAGAGAGGGAGGGCGGCATGCGGTCCACGGTCACGCGCCGAGAATTGCTCCACGGTGGGATTGCTGCGGGCATTGCCTTTCGCCTCAACTTGATTGGATCCGATGCCGCAGCGCTGCAGCTTGATCCGGCGGCGGACGCGGTGCCGGGTGCGTTCGACGCCGACGGCCGGCTGTGCTTCCGCAGCGATGCACTCGCCAAGGTCACCGGCGAGAAGATTTTTTCGCGCGACTTTCGCGCCCGCGACCTGCCTGGCTGGCCGAGCGAGCAAAGTCATGCCTTCCTGATCCACGCCACGCAGGCCGATCGTACATTCGAAGGCATCGATCTGAGCGTGCTGGGCAACGACCTGCAGCCCGACCGATTGGTCACGGCGGAGGATTTGCAGCGCGACCGGGTGGCTCCGCATCGTCCCACGTTTTACGGCGACGTTTTTTTGGTGCTTCTCATCTATCGGGACTTTGCCCGCTACGATGCCGCCAAGCGCCGCCTGCGTTTTAACGACAAGGTGGTTCGTTATGGTGCCGTCACCGGGCCGAAGCCGCCCCCGCACTACGGCGCCGCCCGATTTGTCCGCCTGCAAAAGGACGAGCCCGAGCCCGACGGTCGCTATTCACCGATCCTCGATGCCACGATCTTCGGAAAATTCGAGGGCGATGAGGTGGTATGGCCGGCTCCCGACCGTGCCGGCAATCCGGCAGCGAAAGGCATGGCCGCGACGCTCGACATCGAGCGCGAGATTGGAGCTGCCGGCGACGACGCGCTGGTGCTCAAGCGCGAATATTTCTCGCAATCGGTCGATGCTTCGGCGTTGGAGGCCGACAACGGGCTGGTCTGGTACGACGACAAGAACCGGGCGTTGCACATACTGGTGTCGACGCAATCACCGTACGAAGGCGCCACGGGCGCTGCGGAGATGCTGGCGAAAACGAATTTCCGCGTCGACATGATCGACTTCAACATCGGCCACACCGTCGGATACGGCACGAAGGACCATTCCGTCTTCCCTTATTTCTGCATCGTTGCCGGGCTCTATGGCCAAGGCCGGCCGGTCCGCCTGGCGAACGACCGGTACGAACAGTTTCAGGTGGGAATGAAGCAGCATTCCTTCCGGATGCAAAACACGCTGGTGGCCGACAAACGCTCGGGCAAATTCAAGATCGTTAAAGGCACATACACCTTGGACGGCGGCGGACGGCCGAATGTGTCGGCGAATGTGGGCGTGGCCGGGACGTCGCAGGCGCTTTCGATCTATCACGTTCCCAAGAGCGATTTGTGCTTTGCGGCAATTTCCTCGCGCGCAGTCGAGGCCGGCTCGACGCGCGGATACGGTTCGCTGCAGACGATCATGGGCATCGAAATGCTGGTCGACGAGGCCGCGGAGGCGCTCGATATCGATCCCGTCGA